>NZ_JAAAYH010000115.1:0-22742 GCF_018035285.1 Streptomyces sp. MK37H
CGCCTGCATCAGATCCGGCAGCCGCAGCGTGGCGAGGTCATCGCGGGTCGGAGTGCCGCTCCAGCCGGACAGCCGCAGATCCCGGTAGGCGCAGCTCTTCTCGTACAGCGTGCGCAGGAACCGGCCGTTCCCCAGCTCGTCGATCCAGCCCTGGTCCACCACATGGCCGCTGATGCTGCGCAGCTCCTCCACGGCCTCCTCGTCCCACATGTCCCCGTTCTCCGCCGCCAGCACCTCACCGATCCGAGTGAGCTCCAGCGGGCGGTAGCTGGGGAAGTCGACGCGGGTGGTGAAGCGCGAGCCGAGGCCGGGGTTGGCGGCCAGCAGGCGGTCCATGCCCTCGGGGTAGCCGGCGAGGATCACCACGAGCCGGTCGCGGTTGTCCTCGGCCCGCTTGAGCAGCACCTGAAGCGCCTCGTCGCCGTACGCGTCGCCCTTGCTGTAGCCCGAGTTGGACAGGCTGTACGCCTCGTCGACGAAGAGCACCCCGCCGAGTGCCGAGTCGATCAGCTCATTGGCCTTCACCGCCGTCTGGCCCAGATACTCGCCGACCAGATCGGCGCGCCCGGCCTCCACCAGATGGTCGCCGCCGAGCAGCCCGAGGGCGTAGAAGACCCGGCCGAGGATGCGGGCCACGGTGGTCTTGCCGGTGCCGGAGGGCCCGGAGAAGACGAAGTGCCGCTTGGGCGGCTGGACCGGCAGGCCCTGCCCGGCGCGCAGCCGCGCCATATGGAGCTGCGCCGACAGCGCCCGGACCTGCCGCTTGACCGGCTCCAGGCCGACCATGCGCTCCAGCTCCTGCAGCGCGCTCTCCAGCAGCACCGGATCGGAGGGGCCGGGCTGGGAGGGCAGTCCGGCCCGGTCGCGGGTGCCGCCCGCGCCCATCACGGCGGGGCCCATGAGCGGCGGGCCCTCGGGGCCCTCGGCCGCGGCGCGCGGATCGCGGCCGTCGGCCAGCGTGTCGGCGGGGTCGGTGGCGGTGGCGTCCCGGCCGTCCGTGGCGTCCTGGCCACCGGCCCCGGCCAGGGAGACGGCGGCCAGGTCCGCGGGCTCGTCCAGCCCGTCGGACTCGGCTATCGCCGCCAGCCGCGCCGAGGTGTCCATGAAGGTGGAGTCGATGCGGTGCACCGCGCGGTAGAGGGGGAGCGCGGCGGCGCTGCGCCCGGTGCCCTCATGGGCGCGGGCGAGCCAGTAGCGCAGCTCCTTGCGCTGGGGCTGTTCGCTGCGACAGCGCATTAAGGCGGCGGCGAGCAGCGGTTCGGCCTGGCTGTACATCTCCAGCCGGACCCGCGCCATCCCGGCGAACAGGCCCGCCTCGATGCCCAGGAACGGATCGTCCAGCAGCGGCTCGGTGTGGCGCACCAGCTGCTCCCAGTCCTTGACCAGATAGGCGCGGCAGGCGTGCAGGAAGCGGGCCTGCGGATCGGCCTCCACCGGGGGGCAGCCGGCCAGCGCCCGGTCCAGCTCGGGCACATGGCGACCGTCGAGCCAGTGGGAGGCGTGGGCGAGCAGCAGGTCCCGGCTGGTCTCCAGCACGGGCTGCACCCACCAGCCCAGCCAGTACCAGGAGTTGAGGGTGCGGCGGTGCCGGGCGCGCTGCTCGCCGAAGCGGTCGCGGTGCCGGTACATCCGCAGCAGCGCCGCCGCCGTGTCGGCCCGCAGCGCGTGCAGTCCGAGCCAGGCGTCGGCCATTCCCGGATCGAGCCGGGTGGCGGCCCGGAACTCCTCCTCGGCCTGTGCGTACGCGCCCATCGTGTAGGCATCGACGGCTCGCAGCCAGGCGAGGTCGGCCGGGGCGTGCGAACCCTGCGTGCCGAAATCCATCACGTCCCCCACAACCCCTGCCCCCGTGGATGCCGCAGGGGCGACTGCCCCTTTCGCATCGTACCTGCGCAACTCGCATGGGCCGAGGGTGCCGCACTGTTGTTCGTCGCAATCCCACAAGGCCGGACGGGTGTGCGCGGGGGCGTGTAAGGGGCGCGCAAGGCCTGGGGCGGGTCGTCACCCAGAGTGAGGAAGTGGCCGCGCAAAGCAGCGGAAAACCGGCGCCAGACAGGACGAAGCCCCCGATCACGGGGGAACAACCGGGGGCTTCGCGTTGTGGGACGACTCGCACGAGTCGCACATTGAGAACGTAAGACCTGTATGGGCCCCAGGTCAAGCCGAGTTGGAGGACGCGTCATGCCTCGGGCGGCGGCGTCAGATCCGGTCGGGGGCATCGGCTCACGCTGTGTGAGGCCAGGGGGTGTTTCCGTCGGTCGCCGCGGGTCCCGGTAGCACCTCATACCCCTCCTTCCGCTGCTGTACCAAGGCTCCTGCGTACGGACGGGACGGGTCGGCGGCGAAATGCGCACGCTCGGCGGGCAGCCACCCGTCCCAGAATGCGGACAGCTCCGGGCCGTCCCGCAGCTGACCGCGCCGCCAGGAGTCCCGCTCGGGCAGATCCATCCACAACAGCTGCGCCAGCCGCGGGCGCATCGCGCGGCGGCCGCTGCCCACGCCCTCCAGCAGCACGACCGGCGCGGGGTCGAGCCGCCGCCGGGCGGTGGTGAAGCGGCGCTCCACCCAGTCGTACGGGGCGTAGCGCGCGGCCGCGCCCCGGGCGAGCGGGGCGAGGACGTGAGTGTGCAGCCGCCCGGCCCAGCCGAAGAGCTCCTCATGGGTGGCGAAGTCGTCCGTGTGCAGCACGGGGGCGCCGCCGAGCGCCTCGGCCAGATGCCCGGCGAAGGTGGTCTTCCCGGAGCCCGCGTGGCCGTCCACCGCGACCAGCCGGACCGGCCCGCAGGACGGCGGCAGCGCGCGCAGGCGCCGCGCCAGCGCGTCCAGGCTGCCAACCGGTCGGTAAGTTCGCATCGGGGACCACCATACGGCCCTTCGGGCTCGTTCACTCCATTGGTTCACACCAATATTGATGGAGCGGGCGCTGGGGGAATCACTGGCCTGAGACCACTCGCAGCGGCCATAGTTGTGCGACTGTCGCGCACCCGCCGCCCACTGGACCGGACGACGACTGGGGGAACCCCGCATGACCAGATCTGGATCCACGCCCCGCCGCTCCGTGCTCGCCGCCGCACTCGGCGTCGCGGGCGCCGCCGCCATCACCACGACAGCCGTCGCGGCCGCCGGAACGGCCCGTCCTTCGGCGACAGGGGCCTCCGGGACCTCCGAAGCCGCGGCCCCGGCCGGCTCGAAGGCCAAGCGGATCGCGGAGTACCACGGCTGGACCAGCCACGCCGACTGGCTGGCCGGTGCCGCCAAGGGCGTCCGCGCCGAGTCCGGCGCCCGCCCCGGCATCGTCATCTCCCGCCCGCTGGGCAGCGTGGACTACACCGATCCGCACACCGGCACCAAGGCGGCCTGGGAGTACGCCACCTGGACCTCCCCGGTGCGCACCCTCTCCGTGCCCGCGACCGAGGCCATCGTCTCCTGGAACGCCCGCACCCCGGCCGGCACCTGGATCCAGATCGAGCTCAAGGGCACCTACACCGACGGCTCCGCGACCCCCTGGTACGTGATGGGCCGCTGGGCCTCCGACGACGGCGCCTCCTCCATCCGGCGCACCTCGGTGGACGACCAGAGCGACGACAAGAGCTCGGTGTGGACCGACACCTTCTCCATCGACGACCCGGCGAGCGGGCTGCGGCTGGCGAAGTACCAGGTGCGGCTCACCCTCCACCGCAAGCCCGGCACCACCCTCACCCCCACGGTGTGGCGGGTCGGCGCGATGGGCTCGGACGTCCCCGACCGGTTCGAGGTGCCCGCCTCCACGCCGAGCCTGCCCAAGGGGCGTGAACTCGTCGTACCGCGCTACTCGCAGGAGATCCACAAGGGCCAGTACCCGGAGTACGACAACGGCGGCGAGGCGTGGTGCAGCCCCACCTCGTCCCAGATGATCATCGAGTACTGGGGCCGCAAGCCCTCCGCGGAGGACCTGGCCTGGGTCAACCCGGACTACGCCGATCCGCAGGTCTGCCACGCCGCCCGGTCCACCTTCGACTACCAGTACGAGGGCTGCGGTAACTGGCCGTTCAACGCCGCCTACGCCGCCACCTACCGCGATCTGCAGGGCGTGGTCACCCGGCTCGGCTCGCTCACCGACGCCGAGAAGCTGATCGAGGTCGGCATTCCGCTGATCACCTCGCAGTCCTTCCTCAAGACGGAGCTGGACGGCGCGGGGTACGGCACCTCGGGCCACCTGATGACCGTCATCGGCTTCACGGCGGACGGCGACGTCATCGCCAACGACCCGGCCTCGGCCGACAACGATGCGGTCCGCCATGTCTACAAGCGGCGGCAGTGGGAAAATATCTGGCTGCGGACGAAGCGGTACAACGCCGACGGCAAGGTGGTCTCGGGCACCGGCGGCGTCTGCTACCTCTACTTCCCGGCCGAGCCCACCGCCGCCCAGCGGCGGGTGCTGAAGGAGCTCGGCATCCGCTGAGGGCGCTCAGTCCGCGTAAGAGGGCTCAGGACCCGGTGACGGGGCTCAGGAGGCGTTGAGCGGCACGGTGGGGTGGAGGCGAGAGGCGCGAATGGCCGGGTAGAGCCCCGCGAGGGAGGGCCGTGAGACCTTGACCGTGCCTGACCGCGCTACGCCGCCTCACCTGACCGCGTCGCCGCCTGACCGCGTTCACGCGGCCGCGCGCACCTCGCGCGCGGCGTCCGCGTGGAGCGCGACCCGGACCAGGGCGGCGGCCAGCCGGGGAAGGTCCTTCTCGGCCACCAGCCCCTCCAGCGACCGAGCGCTCCTCGGCAGCCCGACCCGCTCGGCGCCGTCCAGCGCCTTGCTGTCGAAGTACGGGGCGAACTCGGGCCAGACGCCCTGCACCTCGCGCAGGAAGATGTTCACCCCGGCAGGCCCGATGCCCTTGACCCCCTGCAGCAGCTTCTTCACGTCCCCGGCCTCGCGCAGCCGCCGCAGATCGCCCCCGTACTCCCGGTTCACCAGCTCGGCCGCCTCGCCCAGCTGGCTGGAGGTCCGCTCGTCGTAACGCCGGTAGCCGCCCTTGCCCAGCGCGTCCACCCGCTGCTGCCAGGTGGCCTCCGCCATCCGTCGCGGGTCGCGCATCCCGGCGTCGAAGAGGGCGCGGGCGGCGGCGACGGCGATGTCGGAACTGATCCGCGCGGACAGCAGATGCGCGAGCACCAGCAGCTGGTAGAGCGGGCCGGGGGTGTTGCGGAGCTTGATCCCGGCCTCGGCGGCGAAGGTCGTGCCCTGCTGGTCGAGCAGGGCACTCGCCACACTCTTGTTCTTGTCGCTCATTGCCCATCCCGCCTCGTGGTGTGGTGCCATTGCGTCGGTCACGGGTGCCCGGTGGCGCCCCGCTCACGGGTGCCCGGCGGCGCCCGGCTCACTCGGGGCCGCTCCGCATGATCTTCCAAATGCGGGTGGCCACCTGGAGGTTGAGTCTGCTGTCCACATCCGCCAGATCGCATCCGCCGATCTCGCGGATGCGCTGCAGCCGGTAGCGCAGCGTCGAGCGGTGGATCACCAGCGCCGCGGCCGTCTCGCTGTAGTTGCCGCCGCGGTCGAAGTACTCGCAGAGGGTCTCCACCAGGTCCGTGTGGTGCCGGGTGTCGTAGTCCAGCAGCGGGCCCAGCCACTCCCGCACGAACCGCTCGACCTCCCGGTGGTCGTTCCCGGTGGGCAGGATCCGGTACAGCCCCAGGTCGTCGTAGCAGGTCATGCCGTACGGGCTGTGCGAAAGGCGGCGCACCTCCAGCGCCCGCAGCGCCTCCTGGTACGAGCGGGGCACCTCGTGCGGGGTGTCGCAGGACGCGCCCACCCCGATCGCCCCGCTGCCGGTGCCGAGCTCACGGCTCAGCGCCGAATGCAGCGACCGCTCGCCCGGTGCGCCCTGGGCCACCAGGACCGCCGTGTCCGCGCACAGGGCGGGCAGGCTCCGCAGGCCGAGAGCGGTGGCCGCCCGGCTCACGGCCTTGAGGAAGACCTCGTCGGCCGGGCGATCCGTCCAGCGCACCACGATCACATGGTGCGGACCGTGCAGATCGTGGCCGACCGCCTCCGCGCGGGCGTACGCACTGGTGTCGTCCGCCGTACGGGTATCGCCCGCCGCACCGCCGCCGCCCGCCGCACTGGTGTCGTCCGCGCCCGAGAGCAGATCGTCCACCAGCTCCCGCCGCAGCCGCAGCTCGACCTCGGCCAGCTCACGCAAGTGGGCCAGCTCCAGGCCCAGCGAGGTCGCGGCGTGGTCCAGCGCGCGAACGGCCCGCTCATCGGCCCTGCCCTCCGGGTCCACCAGGGACAGCGCGCCCAGCACCTCACCGCGCGGATCGGCCACCGCGACCAGCCGGTCCCGCACCCGAACCGGACGCGGCCGGCGGGCGGCCTCCCGCAGCAGCTCCTCGCGCCGCTCCGGGTCGGGTTTGGGATAGGGGTCCGGGCGGCCCGGCCCCGCCCAGGCCCTGAGGTTGCCGAACCGGTCCTCGGCGGTGGCCGCCAGCCCGGTGATCCGGTGCAGCGTCCGGACGATCCCGTCCTCGCCGTCGCCGCGCGCGGCCGCGCGGGCGAGGGCGTCATGCACCTCCCGCAGATGGCAGAGGTCGGTCAACGAGGAGTCCAGCCGCCGCCGTATCGCCTCCCGCTCGTCCCACGCCCGGCGCAGCTCGAGGGACTGGTCGCGGGCGCGGCGGTGCGCGGCGGCGGTGGCCAGCGCCGCCGCCGTCTGCCGTACGAGCAGGGTGAGCAGCAGCCGTTCGTCCTCGCCAGGCCGGTCGCGGTAGCTCACCACCAGGGCGCCGTACATCCCGTCCGGCGCATGCGGTCCGCGTAGGTCATCCCGATTGTGCGGCCCGTGCGGCTCATGCGGCCCGCGTAGGCCGTCCCGCTCGCGCAGCCCGAAGGCCCAGCCCCAGGCCCGCCGGGGGAACCGCACCGGCCCGTCCCGTCCGGCCAGCTCCCTCACCTGCGTGTCCAGGGCCTCGGTGGCCCGCTGACCGTCGTACGGACAGCGGACCAGGCCCTCGCCGAGCCGTAGGTAGCCCGCCTCGGCGCGGCCGGTGCCGAGCGCGCTGACCTGGGCCATCGCCCGGCGCAGTATCCCCGCCTCGTCCTCGCCGGCGACCCCGTCGAAGCCGGTGAACAGGGTCAGACAGCGGCGCAGCAGCAGTTCCTGGGCGACACCTGGTGGGGCCATGGGGTCACTCCGTGCGTCCTTATGTGTCCCGTGCGTCGTGGTGCCTCCTTGAGGAGACGTACCTCCGTGTACCTCCGTGTGCCTCCTTGTGGAGATCCAGCGGCCGAGTACCCCCATTCATGGCAATTCACCGCATGAGGGCGAAAAGGCCGCACGGATTTCGATCCGCGGGGCGCGGGGGCGGGTGTACGGGCCGGGGTGCCGCTGCCTCGGCCACGGAGACCCCGGTGTGACGTTCAAGCGCGGCGGACGTGATGGATTTCCCAATTCGACTGCTCACCTGCGGGGTTGGTGCCCCGTCAGAACGGGGCTCATGACAGGGTTTCGCCGAGGCGCTTTCAAAGGCCCGCCCTGTGGAGGGCCGAGGTCAGCGCGTGGTTCGGGCCGCTGGCAGGTGCCTCTGACAGGTGCTCGACACTCCCCGGCGCCGCCCGTCCCCATGATCAGATCCGGATTGAAGTTTTCCGTTTTTCCTTTCCTCATCGAACGGTTGATCAGTAATCTCGCCTCAGCAGCGGGTTGCCGTGCCGCTCTTCGTCGTGCTCCACTTCCCCGAGGACGCGGACGACCCGAGGGCGGCCCCGGAAGCCGGAAGAGGGCGAAGGAAGTGCAGGACGTGGACTGGCGGCCGGAGGGCATCGACGCCACAGGCGAGGACGCGGCGGGCTACAGGGACGCAGCCCATGGCGACTGCCCCGGGGAGCGCACGATATGACTTCCGAATCGGGCGGGCCGAGATGTGACCGCGGCGCCGGGGACGCCGCCGGAACCCCCGCCCCCAGGGAGAACGATCCACTGAGGCGATTCGCGGGCATCTGGTGCCGGGCGGTCCACCCGCTGGCCGCCACGACGATGACCACCGACGAGTTCGAGGGCTATCTGCTGCCGCTGGCCCACCGGTTGAGCGCCGCCCTGCGCTCCTCCCCCTTCGACACCGAGGCCGCGTACGAGGTCGGGGCCGCGCTGGTGGACGCCCAGTGCACCGAGCCCGACGCGCTGCCCGCCATCCTGGGCGTCATCGACGCGCATCTGGTGTCCTGCTCGTCGCCCGGAGCGCCCTTCTCCCAGCCAGCCGGTGAATCGTTCCCCGGGCCATCCGGTGAATCGTTCCCAGACCCGTCCGACGAGCCCTCCCACGAGCCCCTGGCCGACGAGGAGGCGCGCGCCCGCTGTGTGCGGCTGCAGCACGCCCTCGCCGCCGGGTTCGTCCGTGAGCTGCGCGAGCGCGAGCGCGATGAGCAGGAGGCCATCTCGCGGGCCGCGATGGCCGCCCGGACCGAGGCCGAGAAGGCGCTGCACGCGAGCGAGGCCAAGTTCCAGGCCGTTTTCGAGGGCGCGGTCATCGGCGTGGGCATCGCCGGACTCGACGGCGAGGTGCTCGTCGTCAACGACGCCATGGCCCGGATGTTCGGCGGGATGGACTTCTTCCGCCCCGGCCGCAACGTCACCGAGTTCGTCCACCCCGACGACGTACCCGGCGCCCATGAGCTCTACCGCGAGCTGGTCAACGGGGAGCGCGACCACTTCCGCATCGAGAAGCCGCACTACCGCGACGACGGCAGCGAGCTGTGGACCAATCTGACGGTCGCCCTGCTGCGCGACTCCAGCGGCGCCCCGCAGTACCAGCTCGCCCTCGCCGAGGACATCACCGAGCACCGGCTGCTGCGGGAGCGGCTGCGCTACGAGGCCACCCACGACGAGCTGACCGGACTGCCCAACCGCACCCTGTTCCTGGAACGGCTGGACCAGGTGCTGGCCGCCGACGCCGACGCCGAGCGGTTCGGAGTGTGCTACCTGGACCTGGACGGTTTCAAGGCCGTCAACGACAGCCTCGGTCATGCCGTCGGCGACCGGATGCTCGAGGCTGTGGCCGAACGCCTCCAGCGCTGTGTGAAGGCTCCCACCGAGCTGCTCGCCCGGGTCGGCGGCGATGAGTTCCTCGCCCTGGTCACCGGCCCCGCGGCGCAGGCCGACGGCGCCGGGCTGGCCCGCCGGATGCTCGCCGCGCTCGCCGAACCCGTCCGGATCGAGGGCCGTGAGCTGCGGGTACGGGCCAGCATCGGCGTGGTCGACGGCCGGGCCGGAGAGATCGGCCGGGCCGAGGTGTTGCGCAGCGCCGACATCACCATGTACCGGGCGAAGGCCGCGGGCGGCAATCGCTACGAGATCGCCGACGCCGACTCCAACGCCCGGGTGATCGCCCGTCACAGCCTCACCAACGGGCTGCCCTCCGCCCTGGAGAAGGGCGAGTTCTTCATCGAGTACCAGCCGCTGGTACGGCTCACCGACGGCACCGTGCGCGGCGCCGAGGCGCTCGTACGCTGGCTGCACCCGCTGCACGGAGTGCTCGGCCCCGACCAGTTCATCCCGCTCGCCGAGGACACCGGGCTGATCGTCCCGCTCGGCCGCTGGGTCCTGGAGCAGGCCGCCCGGCAGGCGCGCGAGTGGCGCGACGCCGCCGAGGACGACGCGTCGCTGCGCGTCAACGTCAACCTCTCGCCGTGCCAGCTGAGCCATCCCACGCTGGTCTCCGACACGGTGGCGGTCCTGGAGAACGCCGGGCTGTGCCCCAGCGCGCTGTGCCTGGAGGTCACCGAGAACGACCTCATCGGCGCCGACGAGACCGCCCTGCGGCCGCTGCGGCAACTCGCCGACCTCGGTGTGGACATCGCCCTGGACGACTTCGGCACCGGCTACTCCAACCTGTCGTATCTGCGCCGGCTCCCGGTCTCCCAGCTCAAGCTGGACCGTTCCTTCACCCGGGGCATGCAGCGGGCCCCGGCCGATCCGGTCGACGTCAAGATCGTCGAGGGGATCGTCTCGCTCGCCCACACGCTGGACCTCGCGGTGACGGTCGAGGGCGTGGAGACGGCCGTACAGGCCGAGCATCTGCGGGGGCTGGGCTGTGACACCGCGCAGGGCTGGTACTACGCACGGCCGGGCCCGCCGGAGCGGCTGCACACTCTGGCACTGGCCGACGCGAGCTGAGGGCGCGGCCGGCTGAGAGCGCGGGAGGCGGTGTTCTCCTCGCGCCCATCCGGCAGCGCGGCGCGCCGCGCTCAGCTCGCCGTGTCGTCCAGGAGCCGTGAGCGGATCAGGAAGCGCACGCCCTCCGGCGCCTCCAGGGAGAAGCCGCTGCCGCGGCCCGGCACCACGTCCACCGTGAGATGCGTATGGGCCCACAGCTCGAACTGCGAGGCCGACATCCAGAAGCCCACCGGCTCCTCGACCCCCTCCACCTCCAGCTCCCCGAGCAGCACATCCGATCCACCCGTACGGAACTCGCCGAGCGGATAGCACATCGGCGCGCTGCCGTCGCAGCAGCCGCCCGACTGGTGGAACATCAGCGGCCCGTGATCCGCCCGCAGCTTGCGGATCAGCTCGGCCGCGGCCGGTGTCAGCGCGATACGGTCCATGGGCGATCCCTCTCCGTCATGCTGGTCATGCTCACCGAGCGGTCAGGGGGTCGGCCCAGCGAACCCCCCGCCACGTTGCGAGAACGTTGCCCTCACCACGTTGCCATCACGGCGCTCCCCTCACCATGTCACCGGCAGCGTGCGTGGGAGTCGTGAAGAGTTCGCGCGCGATTCTCGGGATCCGGTTACAGGAGCGGAAGACTTGGAGGGCTCACTCGGCGCTTTCGAACAGGTCGGGCGCCGACCCATGCGAGGGGAGACCGGTCAACGATGTTCACTCTGGTACGGAGCAGATTACGGACGGCCGCGTTCGCGCTCTCGGTGGTCGCGGCCCTCGCCTTCACCGGGACCGCCGCGACCGCCACGACCGGCGCGGCAGCGGCCCCCGCTCCCGCGAAACAGGGGCCGACCTCGGTGGCGTACGTCGAGGTGAACAACAACAGCATGCGAAACGTCGGCAAGTACACCCTCGCCAACGGCGGTGGCAACGTCTTCGACGTCGCCGTGGTCTTCGCGGCGAACATCAACTACGACACGGGTACGAAGGCGGCGTATCTGCACTTCAACGAGAACGTGCAGCGCGTCCTCGACAACGCCGCCACGGAGATACGGCCGTTGCAGCAGAAGGGCATCAAGGTCGTCCTCTCGGTGCTCGGCAACCATCAGGGTGCGGGCTTCGCCAACTTCCCTTCCCAGCAAGAGGCTTCGGCGTTCGCGAAAAAACTGTCGGACACCGTGGCTGAGTACGGCCTCGACGGCATCGACTTCGACGACGAGTACGCGGATTACGGCAACAACGGCACAGGCCAGCCCAACGACAGCTCGTTCGTGCACCTGGTGACGGCGCTGCGCGCGAATATGCCGAACAAGATCATCAGCCTCTACAACATCGGCCCGGCCGCGTCGCGCCTCTCCTACGGCGGTGTCGACGTCTCGTCCAAGTTCGACTACGCCTGGAACCCGTACTACGGCACCTGGCAGGTTCCCCGCGTGGCACTGCCCAAGTCGAAGCTGTCGCCGGCGGCTGTCGAGATCGGCCGGACCTCGCAGAGCACGGCCGCCAGCCTCGCCCGCCGCACCGTCAGCGAGGGGTACGGTGTCTATCTGACGTACAACCTCGACGGCGCCGATCGCAGCGCCGATGTCTCCGCGTTCACCAGGGAACTGTACGGCAGTGACGCCGTCTACACGCCGTAAGCGGACGCGATCCGGCCTTCGGGCCTGACCCGCACGGACCCGAGCGACATGTACGTGGCCATGACGTGCGACCGTGCCCGCGACATCGCTGTCGAAAGCGCGGCCTGCACGTCAAGCCGCCCAGAGTGTCTTACCGGGACCTTGGCTGACCGCGGAGGCGGCCCCGAAAAGGAGGATGGAAAAGCCAGGGTGCGTGCGGCAGAATCCGGAGCACATGAGCCTACGGCAGTCCCGTCCCACACACCTCGCGAACCTCGACCTCAACCTCCTGGTGACGCTCCGAGCACTGCTGCGCGAGCGGAACGTCACCCGGGCCGCCCGGAACCTTGGTGTCACCCAGCCCGCCGTCAGCGCCGCGCTGTCCCGGCTGCGCCGGCATTTCGGGGACGAGCTGCTCGCCCGGGTACACGGTGCCTACGTCCTGACTCCGCTCGCCGCGCAGCTGGCCGGACAGGTCGAGACGGTGTGCGCGGCCGCCGAAAGGCTCTTCGCGACCGGCAGGGCGTTCGACCCCGCGACCACCGAGCGGGAGTTCAAGCTGCTGATGGCCGACTACCAGGCGACGGTCCTGGGCCCCGCGCTGTCACGGCTGTTCGACCGCGAGGCGCCGCATGCGGCGCTCCACCTCCAGCTCATCAGGGAGACCCTGGGCAGTGGCGCGGGCGATGCGATCCGGCTCGTCGACGCCATGGTCTCCCCGCCGCTGGGCCACTTCCGCACCCCGGGGGTCGAGTCGGCTCCGCTCTTCCATGACCGGTGGGTCTGCGTCGCGTCCGCCGGCAATCCGCTGTGCGAGGCCGAGTCGTTCGGCATCGAGGACCTGGCACGGCTGCCGTGGGTGGTGCCCTACCACCGGGACGAGGGCTACCCGTCGGCCGCTCCGGCGACCCGGCAGCTGACCGCCCTGGGCATCCGGCCACGGATCGCCGTACGCGTGGAGAGCTACCGGGCCGTACCCGACTTCATCACCGGAACGCGGCGGGTGGCGCTCGTTCCGGAGCGGCTTGCCGCGCCGCTCGCGTCCGCGCACGAGCTGCGCACGCTCACCTGCCCGGTACCGCTCGAACCGCTGGAAGAGCATCTCTGGTGGGACGCGAGCCACGACGAGGACCCGGCACACAGCTGGCTGCGCGACCTGGTGACCCGGGCGGCAGCCTGCCTCGGAGCATAAACGCCGTTGATGCCGCCCAGTCGAACGCTCTATTGACCTGGGCATTCCCTCCGGTGAAGCGGGCTGCCTACGGTGCGGGGCACGCAATGAGAGCCGCGTTCGCGGCACAGCCCCCTTCCACAGGAGCCCTCATGTCCCATGCCCTGACCGAGCCGCGGGTCCACACCGTCACCAAGCCCGACCGTGCTCGGCGGGCAGATGGTGAGCTCGCTGATCGGGCGGTTCTTTCGGATGGGCGGGCTTCTTCCAGGCGACCCGGCTCGCCAACACCGCGCCCCTCGGCGTGATCTTCGTGGTGACGACCGGCAGTGTCGCGCTCGGCGCGGTCGTCACCCGCATCCCCACCCTGGCCGGTCCGGACCGGGACCCGCCGACCGTCATCCGCACCGGGGACCGGGTCTGCGTCGATGCCGACCACGGCACCGTGACTGCCCGCACCGACCCCGCACACCGCCACCCACTCCCCTCAACGACGAGGAGACGTCCATGAGCGCCACACACCCCCTCGTGGGACTGGCCCCGATCATCGAGCGCCAGCGTGCGAGCCGCTACTGGCTGCTGATGTACGCCGTCTGCTGTCTGATCACCTTCCTCGACGGCTTCGACTTCCAGATCCTGTCGTTCGCCGCCACCTACATCCGAAAGGACTTCGGGCTTACCGGGACCCAGCTCGGCACCCTGGGCACGGTCGGCCTCTTCGGCACCATGATCGGTGCGCTGATCATGGGCTATCTGGCGGACCGGATCGGACGCCGTCCCACCATCGTCGCGTCGGTCGCCGGTTTCGGCGTCTTCATGCTCGGTTTCGCCTATGCGGACACCTACGCACACCTGTTCGCTTTGCGGTTCGTGTCCGGGCTCTTCCTCGGCGGGGTGCTCCCGCTGACCTGGGCCCTGGCGGCCGAGTACGCTCCGAAGCGGTTCCGGGTGACCGCCGTGGCCATCATCATGGTCGGCTACACGCTCGGCGGCGCCGCCGGTGGTCCCATCTCCAACTGGCTGATCCCCGAGTACGGCTGGCGATCGGTGTTCGTCGTCGGCGGCGTCTGTTCCCTGCTCACCGTTCTCGCGGTGCTGCCGCTGGTGCCCGAGTCGGTGAAGTTCCTGGTGCTGAAGGCCCGCCCCGGCAGTGATGAGCGCATTTCCCGCATCCTGCGCCGCTTCCAGCCGGACCTGTCCATCGAGCCCGGGACCCGCTTCACCACCGAGGCCCAGGAGCAGGCGCACTCGGGGCAGCGGTTCACGCCCGTCCAGCTCTTCCGCGGCCACCTCGCCGCCCTCACGCCCCTGCTGTGGCTGGTCTACCTCCTCTCCTCGGCGCTGATCTACTTCCTGGTCTTCTGGACCCCGATGATCAACGAGCAGATGGGCTTCAGCGTGAGCGCGGCCGCCACCATCGCCGCCCTGGCGAGCGTCGCGGGCGCCGTCGCGCAGCTGTTCATCAGCCGGTTCGTCGACCGCAAGGGGGCGGGCATCATCCTGTGGATGCCGCTCGCGGCCGTCGTCTGCATGCTGACACTGGGCACCGGAGTTCTCGGCCCGGCCGTCTACGTCGGTTTCGTCATCGGCGCCAAGATGTTCGTCAACGGCGGTCATGGCGGTATCACCAGCATCGCGGGCACCTTCTACCCGACGGCGATCCGCGCCAACGGCGCTGCCTGGGCGTCCTCGGTCGCCAAGATCGGCGCCATGGTCGGTCCCTGGCTCGGCGGTGTCATCCTCGACGCCGGTCTCGGGGCACCCGGCGCGTTCACCGTGTTCGCGGCCTGCCCGGCCGTGATGGTGCTGGTGCTGTTCGTGCTCGGCCGGGTCCAGCGCCGGCTGCCGGCCGAGGCGGAGGGGGCGCTGTCCGTGGAGGCACCCACGACCGGCGTGGCGCCGGTGAGGACGGTGGCTCCCTCCTGACAGACACCTCCGTCACTCTGCGCCATCCGCGAAACGCCGAACGAGGAAAGAGTCAAGGGATGATGTTCACCGAGCCGCGTAGCAATCATCCGATCGGGTCGTCTCGCTGGGCGACGACGCGCACCCAGTGGAAGGCGCTGGGCTACGACGACGAGGAGATCCGCCGACCCAAGATCGCCATCGTCAACTCCTCTTCCGGGCTCGCGCCGTGCTTCGCCCATCTCGACAAGGTGGCGGAGGCCGTCCGCCGGTCGGTGTACGACGCCGGCGGGCTGGGCTTCGAGATCCGCACCGTCGCGCCGACCGACTTCGTCATGGCCGCCGGCCGGGGTGGCGGGTATGTGCTCTCGGGCCGCGACCTGGTGTCCTACGACATCGAGGCGGTTGTCGAGGGCGCGAAGCTCGACGGGATGATCTGCCTCGCGTCGTGCGACAAGACGACGCCCGGCCAGCTGATGGCGGCCGCGCGGACCGACGTCCCCACCGTGATCGTCGCCTGCGGCTACCAGAGCTGCGGTGTCCTCGACAACGGCCGCCGCGTCGACATCGAGGAGGTCTTCGCCGATGCCGGCAAGCTCGCCGCGGGCGCCATCAGCTTCGACGACCTCTGCCAGATGTCCGACCGCGCCATCACCGGCCCCGGCGTCTGCCAGGGGATGGGCACCGCCAACACCATGCACATCGTCGCCGAAGCGCTCGGGATGGCGCTGCCCGGCTCGGCTCCGACCCAGGCCAACAG
Source organism: Streptomyces sp. MK37H (assembly GCF_018035285.1). Classification (NCBI taxonomy): domain Bacteria; kingdom Bacillati; phylum Actinomycetota; class Actinomycetes; order Kitasatosporales; family Streptomycetaceae; genus Streptomyces; species Streptomyces sp. MK37H. The sequence continues at coordinate 15,586 of NZ_JAAAYH010000115.1, forward strand.
CGAGACGATGTGGGCGGCCGCGCGCGCCGCGGGCCCGGTCGTCATGGCGGCCGTCGAGGCGGACCGGCGCCCCAGCAGGGTGATGAGCCCCGCCGCGTTCCGCAACGCTGTGACGGCGGTCATCGCGGTCAGCGGTTCGATCAACGCGGTCAAGCATCTGGAGGCGATCGCCGCGGAGTCGCCGTACGACATCGATGTCCACCGGCTCTTCGAGGAGATCGGGCGCGAGGTCGGGCCGATCGCGGCGGTCCAGCCCAACGGGCCCACGACGATCGACCAGTTCGACGCCGCGGGTGGCGCTCGCGGCGTGCTCCGGCAGCTCGGCGACAGGATCGACGGCTCGGCCATGACGGTCTCGGGCACGTCGATGGCCGAGGCCGTCGCCGGCGCCCCCGTCGACGCGGAGGTGATCCGCGCCGAGCCGATGCGCCCCGAGTCCACCATCGTTGTGATGCGCGGCAACCTGTGCCCCGACACCGGAATCGTGAAGCTGTCGGTGACGGAGAACCGGGCCCGCATCTTCCGCGGTGCGGCGCGCGTCTTCGAGTCCGCGCCGGAGGCCACCGAGGCGATCGAGCGCGGCGAGGTGCTGCCGGGCGAGGTCCTCGTGCTGCGGGGCCTTGGCGTCACCGGCACCCCGGGGATGGGCATGGCCTCCAGCGTGGTCTTCGCGCTGGGTGGTGCCGGCCTGAGCGAGCGGGTGGCGTTCGTGACCGACGGGCAGCTCTCGGGGCTCGTCAACAAGGGCATCGTGGTCGGCGAGATCTCGCCCGAGGGAGGCGTGCCCGGCCCGCTGGGGGTCGTCCGCACCGGTGACCAGATCGCGATCGACGTCCCGAACCGGACCGTCGACCTTCTGGTCGACGACGAAGAGCTGAACCGCCGGATCGAGGCGTACGCCGACGCGCGTGCGCCGCAGACCTGGCCGGCGCGGCCCGGCACCTGGCTCGGCGTGTACGCCGGCGCCGTGGAGTCGCTCGACCGAGGCGCGACGCTGCGCCGGGCCGCCGCCAACTGACCGACCATCTCCTGGGAGAAAACGACACCATGCCCCACCCCCTGTCCGATCTCGTCGTCCACACGGTCACCAAGCCGGCCGACGATCCAGCCGAACGGCTCGACGCCGACATCCTCGTCGTGGGCGCCGGCATCGCCGGGCTCTCGGCAGCCATCCAGGCGCGTCGCCTCGGCCGCGATGTCGTCCTCGTCGACGCGCTCCCGGTCCTCGGCGGCCAGTGCGTCAATTCGATGATCGGGCTTTTCTGCGGGATCTACGGCAACGCGCCCGACTACCGCCAGCTCACCCACGGGATCTTCGGCGAACTCTTCGAGGCGCTGGAGAAGACCGACGACCTCCACTACAACCGCACCCACACCCAGACGGTGACCTACGACGAGGTCGCCCTCGGCCGCTGGTTCGAGAACATCGTCGAGGAACTCGGCATTCGGGTGGTCCTCGGAGCCTCCGTCAGCGGCGTCGGGATCGAGGGCGGGGTCATCGAGCGGGTCGACTTCGCCACTCGCTTCGGCCCGGTGAGCGTCACCGCCCACGGTGTCGTCGACGCGACCGGCGACGCGGCGCTCGCCTGGGAGGCGGGGTTGCCCTGTCAGGTCCCCGACCGTACCGTCTGGGGCTCCCAGCAGATCCGGCTGGAGGGACTCGACGAGTCCGGCAAGCCGGAGCCCGCCGAGCTGGTGGCCCGGGTCGACGAGAAGGCCGCCGAGTACGGCCTGGTCCGCCGCGACGGGCTCGCGTTCTTCTTCCCGGGCCGCAACACGGCGGTGATGAACATGACCCACGTCGAGGCTCCCTTGGGCGCGGTCGAGGCCGCCGACGCGCAGCTGCGGGGTCGCGCCCAGGCGGACCGGGTCGTGGAGTTCCTCCGGCGGGAGTTCCCGGGGGCGTTCAAGAACGCTCGGGTCCGGGCCTACGGATTCCCGGGGCGTCGGCAGACCCGCTGGCTCGCCGCCGCCCACCAGCTGACCCTCGACGAGGTGCGGGGAGAGACGAGGTTCGACGACGCCGTCGCCCGGACGGCCTGGCCGGTCGAGCTGCACGACCGGGTCGAGGGCTACGTATGGGAGACCTTCGGCCCCGACCACGTCCACTACGTCCCGCTGCGCAGCATGCTCTCGCCGCAGGCGCGCAACCTCGTGGCCGCGGGCCGCTGTGTCGACGGGGATGCCGCGGCTCTCTCCAGCGTCCGGGTGATGGGCCCGTGCTCGGCGATGGGCCTCGCCGCCGCACACGCCCTCGATCTGACCCTGGGCGAGGACGTCCACCAGGTCGACCTGACGGCGCTGCGCGACCGCGTCCGCGAGAACGTCGAGGACTGAGAACGTCGAGGACTGAGGAGGAGCCGATGGTCGCATTGACAGACGAAGAGAAGGCCATGCGCGACGGCCGTGACGGTGACGCCGTCGCGGCGGCGATGGACCTGCTCATCAGGTACGCCGACGCACTGGGCGCCGAGCGGTTGTGCGAGACCCGCAACGTGGCGGGGACCAACACCCAGCCCTCGCCCGCCAAGACGAAGCTGTTCGAGGAGGGCGGCTGGTCGAAGGCGTTCGCGGTGATCAGCCTCGACTGCGACGACGACATCGAAGTGCCGCGGATGAAGGTGCCGACCTGCCAGCTCCAGCACGGCTTCGGCGACGACGCGCTGGGGATCATGCCGTACTCCGAGCGCAACATCGAGCTGCAGGCCGACGCCGAGTCGTTCTACAGCTCCAAGGGCGTCAACGTCCTGGCCACGTGCACTCCGTACCAGGTCGGCAATCTGCCGACCTACGGCGAGCACATCGCCTGGATGGAGTCCTCGGCGGTGGTCTACGCCAACTCGGTCCTCGGCGCGCGCACCAACTGCGAAGGGGGCGCCTCGACCGGGTCGGCGAGCATCACCGGCCGCATCCCCTGCTGGGGCAATCACTCGGTGGAGAACCGTTATGGCACCCATCTGATCGAGTCCGGGCTGCGGATGACCGGCTTCCAGGACTGGGGCATGTTCGGCTACTTCGTCGGCGACGTGGTCCAGGAGGCGCGGCCGGTCATGGTCGGCGACCTCGGTCAACCCGACCTGGCGGACCTGAAGCACTTCGGGGCGGCCGCCGCCTCCTCGGGCGGCGTCGAGATGTACCACATCCCGGGACGCACCCCGGATGCGCCGACCCTGGAGGCCGCCTTCGGCGGCGCCGCCCCGCCCGAGCCGCTGCGGTACGGCGAGGCGGAGCGGCGCGCGATCTACGACTCGCTCAACTCCATCGGGAACAGCGAGGATGTCGACTTCGTGCTGATCGGCTGCCCGCACGCCTCGCTCGAGCAGATCGGCCGGGTCGCGCGGGCGCTCGAGGGACGCACGCTGTCGGCCGGGACCGAACTGTGGGTCATGACGCCGCGTGCGCTGCGTGCCGTCGCGGACCGCAACGGGTGGACAGCCACCATCGAGCGCGCCGGGGGACGGGTCCTGACCGACTCCTGCCCGGCCATGTCGCGGGTCGCGCCGGCGGGCACCAAGGTGTTCGCCACGGACTCGGCCAAGCAGGCGCACTACCTACCGGCGATCCTCGGCATCGAGGCCTGGTTCGGCACCACCGAGGAGTGCGTCGAGGCCGCCGTGACCGGTCGCTGGCGCGGCTCGCTGACCCCCGCGGCGGTGGTCCGATGACCAGCGCCGCGGGGACCCGGCGGCTCCTGCTCCGTGGCCGCGGCATTGTCCCGGGGCGCGTCGAGGGCCAGGCCCTGGTCTCCCACGAGACCATCTCCGGCTGGGGCGGGATCGATCCGGCCACCGGCACCATCATCGAGCGCAGGCACGAGCTCTACGGTGTCTGCTTCACCGGCAAGGTGCTGGTCTTCCCGGGGGCCAAGGGTTCCTCGGGCTGGTCCGGCTTCTTCCAGTCGACCCGTCTCATGGGCACCGCGCCGCTGGCGATGGTCTTCACCAACCTGACCACGAAGGCCGCCCTGGGCGCGATCGTGACCCGCGTCCCCACGGTGACCGAGTTCGACGACGACCCGGTCGCCAGGATCGCGACCGGCGACCGGGTCGAGGTCGACGCCGACAACGGACTGGTGGTCGTGCACGACCCGCGGTCGCAGCCATGTCATCCGCGGTGACGAGCCCGCGCTCCACCGCAGGCTCGGTGGCTGTCGTCGGCTTCACCGGTGATGCGGCGCTCGCCGCGGGCGATCGGTTCGACGTCGTCGGCCCGGGTCGTCCCGACGGCCTGGGCGGGGCCGTCACGGCCGCCTTGAAGGAGGTCCGCTCCGGCCGGTGCGCGATCGTAGGGGCGTTGCTCCCGGCGATCTCCCGCGAAGAGCCCGAGCGTCTCGGAGTCGGCGGTGCCGGGTAAGAACGGGGCGTCGGGCGGGCAGCGACGGCCGTTCCCTCAGCGTCCGCACGCTCGACGTGCTCGGGGCTTTCGGCGCCGCCCGGCCGCGGCTCACCCTCTCGGAACTCTCCCGGGCGAGCGGCCTCTCGCTCACGACCACCCACCGAATTGTCACCGACCTCGTCGAGTGGGGCGCGCTGGAAGAGGCCGATGGCGGCTACCAGGCCGGACTCCGGCTCTGGGAGGCGGCGTGCGCGGCGCCCCGCGGGCTTGCTCTGCGGGAGACCGCGCTGCCGGCGATGGCGGACCTCTACGAGGCGACCCACGAGAACGTACAGCTGGCCGTGCGCGAAGGGCTCGACGTCGTCTACGTGGAGCGCATCACCGGCCATGGCGACCGCGTCGTCGTCTGCCCGCAGGACGAGACCGGACTTCTCGACCTGGACCGGATCGTCACCGGCCATCCGGCCGGCGCGCTGCTCTACTCCTGCGGCCCGGCGCCGCTCCTCGACGCCCTGGAGACCGCGTGCGCGACTCTGCCGGCCTGCACGCTGCGGACCGGCAACCCTCCCACCTGGTCAACACGGGACGTAGGCGAGGCAGTCAGGCCCCATGGGGAGGGCCGTCCGGTGTACCAGGGTGCCCGGTATGCCCACCGCATGAGGGGCTCGGTCAGACCTGCGCCTGGCCTCCGTCGACGAACCACTCGACGCCGTTGACGAAGCTGGAAGCGTCCGAGGCCAGGAACGTCGCCACGGCGGCGATCTCATCCGGGCGGCCGATCCTGCCGAGCGGCACCTCCGAGGCGAACTGGTGGAGGTCCGGGCCTACGGCGCCGATCAGGCCCGGGGTCTCGGTCGGGCCGGGGCTCAACACGTTCACCCGGAACTTCCGTTCCTGCGCGCTGAGCGCCCAGCTGCGCACCAGGTTGCGCACCGCCGCCTTCGATGCGCCATAGATTTCCAGGCTCGGCCCGGGGCGGAGGTTGGTGGTCGATCCTGTCACTACGATCGAGGCGCCGTCCGACAACAGGGGAAGCGCCTTCTGCACGGTGAAGACCGTGCCCTTCACGTTCGTACCGAAGGTGGCGTCGATGGCTTCCTCTGTGATCTCACCGAGACGCTGAGGGACGGCGCCGCCGGCGTTGGCGACGAGCACGTCGATGCGGCCCGCCTCCTCGCGCACGACCGAGTAGAGGTCGTCGAGGTCCGCCTGCACCGAAACGTCGGCCCTCACGCCCGTTGCCGCCGGCCCGATCTCGGCGACGGCCGCGTCGAGCGGCTCCTGACGGCGGCCGGCCAGGAACACCCGTGCCCCCTCCGCGGCGAACCGCCTGGCGATGGCGAGCCCGATGCCGCTGTTGGCTCCGGTGACCACCGCCACCTTGCCTGCGAGTACTTCCGTCATAACGTGCCCACTCCTCAGTTCTTGACTGGTTCGTCCATAACGCTAGACCGTTATGGACGAACCAGTCAAGAATGGGTAGGCTGCTCTCATGGCACGACCCAGGAAGTTCGACGAGCAGCAGGTACTGGACACTGCCCGGGAGCGGTTCTGGTCGGGTGGGTACGCCGCCACGCGCATGGAAGACATCGCCGAGGCAACGGGGCTCGGCAAAGGCAGCCTGTACGGCGCGTTCGGCGGAAAGCAGGAACTGTTCCACCGCGTGTTCGACGATTACTGCGGCTCCGTCGTCGATGCTGTGAGCCGGCAGCTGCGCGGCAACGACGCGGACGCCTACGCGCGGCTGTCCGCCCACGTGTACGCGGTGGCGGCGGCGACTGCCGCAGACACCGCCCACCGCGGATGTCTGTTGGCCAAGGGCGCCGCCGAGCTGGCCGAACACGACGAGACGGTGGCCAAGCGGGCGCGCGCGGCCATCGAGGCGCTGCAGGCGCTACTGGAGGGCGACATCGCAGCCTGTCAGCGCAATGGCGATATCGCAGCGGACGCGGATCCGGGAAAGCTGGCTGCGCTGGTGCTCGCCGTACTGCGCGGCATTGAAGCGCTGGGCAAGGCCGGAGCGAGCGAGGAGACGCTGACCGATATAGCCCGGACAGCCCTTGCTGTACTGCCCCGCCCCGCTCACTGAGCTTCTTCAGTCCGGCCACCGATCGGGGGGGGCGAGGGTGCGTGGCAGACGAGGCCCCCGGGTTGTTGGTGGAGATGTCTGACGTCTCAACCAAGCAGCCCAGGGGCCTCGTTGATCAATGGTGGCGCTCGTGTACTTGCGTGAGCACGTCACGTCGGCGCAGATCGCCGCAGGATTCGGCGAGTCCACTTCTCACGCCTACACCGCAGCGGTCACCGACCTGCTCGCCGAGCGCGCACCGGGCCTGCTCAAGGCCCCGCGCGAAGCCGATCCGGACTTCGTCCTGCTGGACGGCACCCTCGCCGAGTGCGACCGCGTCGGTGACGGGCGGGCGGACTACTCGGCCAAGCACCGCCGGCACGGCGTGAACGTGCAGGTCGTCACCGACCCCAGCGGGCCGACTGCTGTGGCTCTATGTGGGAACGCCTGCCTGTGCGGCGAGGCGATCCGGGTTGGTGGTGAGCCAGTCGTAGCTGATGCTGTTCCAGAACGAACACCGGTGTCGATCCGCGTACACCTCGGACTTCAGGGCCTGGCTGTCATCACCGGGCAGCAGAGACATGTACTTGCCGCTGCGGTATGACGGCCAGGCTGCCAGTCCTCCGGTCGTGGGGTTCGCGTGCTTCACGAACGCGCCCCAGTAGCGCACCATCGCCATGGACAGCCGCTGTTGCTCCGGAGTCAGCGACTTCGAGGTCTCCATGGGCCACAGGTAGCCGAGCTCGCTGGCATG
>NZ_JAAAYH010000116.1:0-22401 GCF_018035285.1 Streptomyces sp. MK37H
CTTCTCCAGCTCCAAGTCGGTGGTGGCCCAGCTGCCGCACACCGTGGCGGCGCTGCTGCGCTTCGGTGGCGGGGCGGTCGCCCTGCTGGCGGCGGTGGCGGTCTTCGGCAAACCGGCGGCCACCCCGGCCACCCCGGCCTCCGCGCGGGGCGGCGGGCGGCGCGCGGCGCTCGCGGGCGTCCTGGGGGTCTTCGCCTACAACGGATTCTTCTTCTGGGGGCTTTCGCTGGCGCCCTCGCTCGACGCGGGCATCGTCATTCCCGTCCTCAGCCCGGTGCTGACCAGCGCCTTCCTCCTGGTCACCGGCCGCGAGCGGGCCTCCGGGGGGCGGCTGGCGGGGCTCGCCCTCGGGCTCGCCGGGGCGGTGGTGTTCTTCTTCGGCGCGGGCGGCAGCGCACACGGCGGCACCACCCGGCTCTCGGGCGATCTGCTGTATCTGCTCAGCGCGGTGTGCTGGGCCGCGTACACGCTCATCGGGCCCCGGGTGCTGGCCGGGATCGACCCGCTGCGCGCCACGACGTACGCGACGTGTGCGGGGGCGGTGCTGCTGGGGGTCCTCGCCGCGCCCGACCTCGGCGAGGTGCACTGGGACGGGCTGCCGGCCGGCCTCTGGCTGAACGTGGTGTTCCTCGCGATCGGCCCGGCCGCCGTGGCCAATCTCCTGTACTACCGGGGAGTGGGGGCGGTGGGTCCCGCGTCCGCGTCCTTGATGATGTTCATGGTCCCGGTGGTCAACACCGTGTGCGCCATGGTCTTCCTGGGCGAGTCCTTCGGCGGTCTGCAGGCCCTGGGCGCCCTGGTGCTGCTGTCGGGCGCGGTGCTCGCCGTCACTCGGGGACGTGTACCGGCACGTCCCCGAGCGCGAACCGCGCCCACCGCGGGAAAGAAGCCCTCGGAGCTGTGAGCACCGTACGGCGCCGGTCTGCATCACTCCCCTCGTGGTGATACAGACCGCCCGCCACGCTGGGAGGCGGGGCTTCGTTTCCCGCGCGGTGCGGCAGGAGTGACGCTAAAGCGGATCACGGGGGCGGGCAACGGTGCACGGTGCGCATCGCCCGCCCGCGACATGTGCACGGTGCGCAGTCAGTCCCCCGGGTGGAGCCCGCTGATGTGCAGTGCGTGCACCAGGTCGTGGATCCCGGAGCCGGTGGTGAGCAGATCCCGGCTGAGCAGGTGTTCGGCGGCCCGCAGATGGGCCCTGACGGTGTTCCGGCTCAGACCGAGATGGCGGGCGGTCCGCTGGGCGTCGGTGTTCGCGTCGATCCAGGCGCGCAGGGTCCTGTGCAGATCGCGGCCCGGTTTCGCGGGGCGGGCCTGTCGCCTCGGGGGTGTCCGCGCAGGCCAGGGCCCTGCACGGGGCCGTGGCGGGTCAGCCCGACGGATCGGGACCGGCCTTTAGGCCACCGAGCGGAACAGGCCTTCCAGCGCCATCGCCACCTGGTCGGTGGAGAGCGGGTCGTCGACACCGCCCGCCGCGTAGATGCCCCGGTCGAGCTTGATGCCGCGCGTCATCGCGCCGAGCAGCGCGGCCAGTTCGGTCCCCCGCAGGGCGGGCCGGTGGCCCGCCCGGTCGAACAGCCCGTCCAGCATGGTGCCGATCCGGCGGCTGAACCGCTTCTCGTGGTCCACCAGCGCGGTGGCGGCATCGCCGTCCCGGAGCGCCATCAGCCGGAATTCCAGGTGGATGAAGACCCATCGGGCGTCCAGGTGCTCGCCGTTGAAGATCTCGGCGAAGGTCCGGGCGAGCTGGGGGGCCAGATCCCGCTCGGTGTCCATCTCGTCGATCCGCTCCCCGATGTAGTCGGCGGTGCGGTCGCCGTGCCGCCGGAAGACATCGAGGAAGAGCTTCAGCTTGCTGTCGTAGTTGGAGTAGAAGGCCCCGGTGGTCCTGCCCGCGCACTGGCAGATGTAGCCGATCGACGCCCCATGGAAGCCGCGTTCGGCGAACGCCCGCTCCGCCCCGACGATCAGCGATTCGACGGTCTTTGACCGCTGCGGCGGCATCGGTGTGCCCCTCTCCCCCAGCTGTTCGGAAACCTGGCCAGATCCGTACGGTAGCCGATCTGTCCCCCTGTTCAGTAGGGAACCCTATCGGTAGCGTTCCCTATCGAAGACCGCGGCCGACGGCTCCGGGACGTTCGCCCCGGGACAGTTCGAGGATCACGAAGGAGAGCCATCGTGAACGCTCCGATGCCCACGACCCATGACGACCTGCGAGATCTCCACGACCTCCCTTCGTATCCGAAAGAGCGGGACGACTACATCAACCCGGCACGCGCGCTGCTCACCGGGCCGCCGATCAGCCCGCTGAGGTTCGTCGGCGGCAGCGTCGGCTGGCTGGTGACCGGGTATCACGAGGCGCGGGAGGTGCTGCGGGACCCCCGGTTCAGCGCCGAGCGCTGGCGTGGCGACGACGCGATGCGGCCGGTCCCCGAGTCGGTCCGCAGGGACCGGAGCAGCGGGCCGGGGTCGTTCCTTGCCATGGACGCACCGGAACACGGCCACTACCGGGGGCAGCTCACGCGGTACTTCACGGTGCGTCGGATGCGCGAGCTGGAGGCCCGCATCGAGGACATCGTGGCCGACCAGCTGGACACGCTGGAGGCGGCGGGCAAACCGGCCGACCTGGTGCGGCACTTCGCCCTGCCCATTCCCTCGCTGGTGATCTGCGAGATGCTCGGCGTGCCGTACGAGGAGCGGGAGCTCTTCCAGTCCGTCGCCGCGCAACTGCTCCGCCAGGACCGCACCGATGCGGAATTCGTCGCCGGGAAGACCGAGCTCGACACCTTCCTGCGCACCCTGGTCAAGGCCAAGCGCAAGGACCCGCGGGACGATCTGATCTCCCTGCTGACCGCCGTCGACGAGCTCAACGACGAGGAGATCGGCGGCATCGCGGGACTGCTGCTGATCGCCGGTCACGAGACCACCACCAACATGCTCAGCCTCGGCACCTTCGCCCTGCTGCGCGACTCCGAGCAGCTGGAGCGGCTGCGGGCCGACGAGTCGCTCCTGCCCCAGGCCGTCGAGGAGCTGCTGCGTTACCTGAGCATCGTCAACGCCTTCCCCGTCCGTATCGCGCTGGAGGACGTCGTCGTCGGCGGTGTCACCGTCACCGCGGGCCAGTCCGTGGCCGTCTCGGTCCCGGCGGCGAACCGGGACCCGGCGCTGGTGGACGACCCGGACACGCTCGACGTCGGACGGCCCCGCAGCAGTCACCTCGCCTTCGGCTACGGCATCCATCAGTGTCTGGGGCAGCATCTGGCCAGGATCGAGCTGGTGGCGGGCTACCGCGGACTGCTCCGCCGGTTCCCGGGGCTGCGGCTCGCCGTGCCCCCGGAGGAGGTCCGGATGCGCAGCGACATGGTCATCTACGGAGCGCACGAACTGCCCGTCACCTGGTGACGGCGCCGGGCCGGACCGGGCCCGGCCTCCGCGCAGCCGAAATCGTCACATGAACTCCACAGGCACGGAGTTCATGTGATGATTCGGTGACCCCGGCCCGTCCGGTCCGGGGGTGTGGAGGGGAAATACACGTGAAGTCAACGACCTTCAGATCCGCCGTGGGGGCCGTGCTGACGGCGGCCCTGTCCGCCGTGGTCCTGCCCGCCTCCGCCGCGAGCGCGGCGGAGAGCCCGGCGGCGGCCGGCGCCGTGGACACCGCGACCGCGCAGTCCTTCGGACGGCTGGCCGACGCGGTGCTGACCCAGCGCACGGCGGCTCTGCTGGACAACAACAAGCCGTCGGTGCGGCGCGCGGCCCCGCTCGCCGAGAAGAACGTCCGCCTGTCGGCCGGGCAGACCCGGACGGAGGACACCGCGCTGGCCACGCTACGCACCCGCAAGGCGCGGCTCGCGGCCCTGGGCGAGGCGTACACCTCCGCCGACACCCGGGTGGCGGTGGACCGGATACGGGTCGAGGCCGGGCACGCCACGGTCCAGGCCACCGAGACCACGACGCTGAGCTACAAGAAGATACGCGGCGACGAGCCCGCGACCACCGGCTTCCAGGCGCACCACCGGCTGAGCTTCGCCGCCACGGCGGACGGGAAGTGGCAGCTGACCGGCCTCACCTCGACCGACGACGGCCCGCTGGCGGTCAACGAGCCCGCCACGGCGCGGGTGGCGACGGCCCGCACGACGGCCCTGCCCGAGGCGACGCCCGCCGCCATCTCCAAGCCGTCCCAGCCGCAGACGAAGCCCGCCGGAAGCTACGACTACGCGGCGATGGCCTCGTACGCGGAGAAGTACTGGCAGAACTACAACCCCGCCTACCGGAAGTTCAACGAGGCCGGTGGGGACTGCACCAACTTCGTGAGCCAGTCCCTGAAGGCGGGCGGCTGGGCCAACAAGTCCGGCGACGCCGAGGACTACCGCAGCTGGTGGTACGACACCTCGTACCAGTCGACGTCCTGGGTGGGCGCCAACGAGTGGTCCTGGTTCACCCTGGACGCCAAGCGGGCCACCAACCTGGCGAACGTCTACTACATGGGCGTCGGTGACGTCATGCAGATGGACTTCGACAAGGACGGGTCCAAGGACCACACCATGATCGTCACCTACCGGAGCTCCAGCGGTGTGCCGTACATGACCTACCACTCGGTGAACACCTACCGGAAGTCCGTGGCCAGCATCATCGCCTCGTACCCGAACTCGCTCTACTACGCCTACCGCACCTGAGGCGCCCAGCACGCACCCGTGTCTCCCCGTGACAGTGGACCCCGCCCCCAGGCGGGGTCCACCGCGTTTGCGCCCGGCCAGGGGCTGTGTGTCAGAGTGGACCGCCGCCCTCCCCATCCCCTCTCCCCTGTGAGCTCCTTCCCCCGAGAGTGATGCAGTCCACGACGTTTCCTCCCCGCACCGCGGATCTGTTCACCCAGGGCCTGGAGAACCGCCCGGGCTCCGCTCTGCTGCGCTTCGGCGCGGCGCGCCGGCGGTCGGCCGACCGGCTCAGCTGGGCCGGTACCGGGGCCGTGGCCTGGCTCGACGGCCCCCGTGGCCATGTGTGGAGCGTCGGGGAGCCGGTGCCCGCCGCAGGGCTGGTGCTGGGCGCGGCACAGCGCCTCCCCGAGCATGTGAGGGAGTTCACCGGCCCCCGTGGCACCGACAGCCTGGTCTCCCGCCATCTGCCACTCGCCGATGTGGTCGAGTGGGTCTTCCGCTGGACGCCGGACGAACCGCCCGCCCATCCGGGTGAGGAGCGGGTGGCCGAGCTCGGCGAACACCACCACGAGGAGCTGCTGGCCTTCCTGCGGGAGCACAGCCCGGGCCATTCGACCGGCCCCGGCTCCGCCGGTATCAGCCTGTGGGCCGGGATCCGGGACGAGGACGGGCGGCTGGCGGCCTGCGGTGCCCTGAGCAGTCTGCGGGACAGCGGCGCCCCGCTGATGGCGTCCGTGGCGACCGACGCCCGGCTGCGCGGCCAGGGGCTCGGCGCGGCGCTGACCTCCTGGCTCACCCGGTACGCCGTACGCCGGTACGGCTTCTGCACCCTGTGGCAGCTCGCCGACAACGCCCCCGCCGAACGGCTCTACACCCGCCTCGGCTACCGCAACGAGGACCTCTGCGTGGCCGCGCGGATCGCCGCGCGCTGACCGGCGACACCTCGATCCCGAAACCCGGCGCACCCCGACGAGCGGCCCACCCCGTGATGTGATGTCCGCACGGTGTTCAGCCGACGGACACCGGAGCCACGTCAGCACGCCTGCGTACACACACGTCTTCGAGCCGCGAGAGATGGAGTGACGCCATGCCGGGCGCCCTGTCACGCCGTTCCGCCCTGTCCCTCCTGGGAGGGGCGATGGCCGTCGCCGCCACCGGTGGGGACCGGTGGCCTGCGGCCGCTGCCGCGCCCGCTTCCGGCCCCGGAGCCGCCACCGGACTCGCCCCCGAGCCCGGCTCCCGGGTGGACTCCCTCCTCGGCCGGATGACCCTCGAGGAGAAGCTTGCGCTGCTGCACGGCGCGAAGGATCCCCACAGCCTCGGGCAGGCGGGGTACACCCCGGGTGTCCCCCGGCTCGGCGTTCCGCCACTGCGGCTCGCGGACGGGCCCGCCGGCGTACGGGTCACCCGGCATGCCACCGCGCTGCCCGCGCCGGTGCTGCTCGCCTCCGCCTTCGACCCGGCCCTGGCGCGCGAGTACGGGCGCACCATCGGGCGCGAGGGCCGTGCGCTGGGCCAGGATGTGCTGCTCTCCCCCATGGTCAATCTCATCCGCACCCCGTACGCCGGGCGCGACTTCGAGACCTTCGGCGAGGACCCCCTGCTGACCTCCGAGCTGGTGGCCGAGGAGGTGCGCGGTATCCAGGGCGAGGGCCTGATCGCCACCGTCAAGCACTTCGCCATGAACAACCAGGAGCACGAGCGGGAGTCGATCGATGTCATCGTCGACGAGCGGACGATGCGGGAGATGGAGCTGCCCGGCTTCGAGGCGGCCGTACGGGCGGGCGCGGGGGCGGTCATGGGCGCCTACAACAAGGTCAACGGGGCCTTCGCCTGTGAGAGCGGGCCGCTGCTGACCGGGGTGCTGCGCGAGGACTGGGGTTTCGACGGCTGGGTGATGACCGACTGGCACGCCGCCCACAGCACCGCGGCGGCCCTCGGCGCCGGGCTCGACATGGAGATGCCGGACGGCAAGTACTTCGGCGACGCCCTGCGGAAGGCGGTGGCCGACGGGACCGTACCGGAGGCCGAGGTGGACCGCGCGGCCGGCCGCGTCCTGACCGTCATGGACCGCTTCGGCCTGCTGGACGGCGGCGCCCCGTCCCGGCCCGGCCGGGACCCCGGGGCCGGGGCGCGCACCGCGCTGAAGGTCGCCACGGCGGGCGGCATCCTGCTGCGCAATGAGCGCGGCACACTGCCGCTGACCGGGTCCGCCGCCCGGTCGATCGCCGTGGTCGGGCCCACCGGCTCCATCCCCTTCGTCAGTGGCGGCGGCAGCGCCCATGTGGTCCCCGACCACGCCGCGAGCCCGCTGGAGACGATCCGGGAGCGCGCCGGAAAGGGGGCCAGGGTGGACTACGCCCTGGGCGAGGACGTGTTCGGCAAGAAGATCCCCGCCTCCGCGCTCTCCCCGGCCGCCGGGCTGGAGAAGCGGCAGGTGGCGGCGGGCAAGAACTGGACGTACGACGGCACCCTCACCGTGGCCGAGGCCGATGAGTGGACGTTCGTCCTGCACTTCAGCGGCCCGCCCGCCGGCCGCCCGAAGGTCCTGCTCGACGGCGAGGAGCTGTTCCCGTTCCGGCCCGGCCTGGGCGAGTACTTCACCGGTGGCTTCGTCAGCGCCGCCCCGGACGGCCTCACCGTGCGCCGGGCGGCCGTCGAACTGACGGCGGGAAAGCACCGGCTGAAGGTCACCGCCAAGGGTGGCGGAAAGGGGCTGGCCTTCCGGCTGCGCCGCACCACCTCCGCCACGCGCGCCGCCGATGTGGCCGAGGCCGTGCGCGCCGCCCGCGCCGCGCACAGCGTGGTGCTCTTCGGCTACGAGGACGCCACCGAGGGCAGGGACCGGGCCACCATCGCCCTCCCCGGCCACCAGAACGCGCTGATCGCCGCCGTCGCCAAGGCCAATCCGCGCACGACCGTCGTCCTGAACACCTCGTCGTGCACCTCGATGCCCTGGCTGGAGCGCACCGGCGCCGTCCTCCAGATGTACTACCCCGGTCAGGAGGGCGCCGCCGCCACCACCGCCCTGCTCTTCGGCGACGCCAACCCCGGCGGCAGGCTCACCCAGTCCTTCCCCGTCTCCGACGAGCGCCATCCGATGACCGGAGACCCCCGGCGCTACCCCGGGGTGAACGGCCGCGAGGAGTACTCCGAGGGCGTCCATGTCGGCTATCGCTGGTACGACGCCGAGGGGGTGCGGCCCCTCTTCCCCTTCGGCCACGGCCTGTCGTACACCACCTTCGCCTATGCGAGGCTGCGGCTGCGGCGGCGCGGAAACGGCCTGGAGGCGGTCTTCACCGTGCGCAACACCGGGCGGCGCGCCGGGGCGGAGGTGGCCCAGGTGTATGTGGGGCCATCACCCGATCTGCCGCTCGCCCAGGCCGAGCGGTCCCTGGCGGGATTCCGGCGGGTCCATCTGCGGCCCGGCCAGGCGCGGAAGGTGACGGTGCGGGTGGCCGCCCGGGCGCTGTCCGCATGGGACTCCGAACGCCATGGATGGGTACTGGGCACCGGGCGCCGGACCGTGGAAGTGGGCTCCTCCTCGCGCGATCCGAGGCTGCGGGGGCATATCGAGGTCCGCCATGGGTCCTGAGCGGCCACGGCCGTCGTCGCATCGGGCTAGGCTAGTATGGCGCGTGTGCAACTAAAGGCGCACGCAAGCAATAAGGCATCGATGAAGGAGCGCCGTGCAGATCGACCTTTCCGGTAAGACCGCCCTGGTCACCGGCTCCACGCAGGGCATCGGATTCGCCATCGCCGCCGGGCTGGCGCGGGCGGGGGCCCGTGTCGCCGTCAACGGGCGTCGACAGGAGTCCGTCGAGGCCGCCATCCAGAAGCTGGAGGAGGACACCGAGGGCGGCTCGTTCGTCTCCGCCCCCGGTGACATCACCACCGAGGACGGCGCCCGCCAGGTCACCAGCGCCGTGCCGGAAGCCGATGTCCTGGTCAACAACCTCGGCATCTTCGGGGCCACTCCGCCACTGGAGATCAGCGACGATGAGTGGCGGCGCTATTTCGAGGTGAACGTCCTGGCCTCCGTCCGGATGATCCGCAGCTTCCTGCCCGGGATGAAGGACCGCTCCTGGGGCCGGATCCTGAACGTCGCCAGTGACTCCGCCGTCGTCATCCCCGCCGAGATGATCCACTACGGGACGTCGAAGACCGCGCTGCTCGCCGTCACCCGTGGCTTCGCCAAGGATGCGGCCGGCACCGGGGTCACGGTCAACTCGCTGATCGCCGGGCCGACCCACACCGGCGGAGTCGAGGACTTCGTGTACGAACTGGTGGACCCGGAGCTGCCCTGGGACGAGGCCCAGCGGGAGTTCATGGCCAAGCACCGGCCGCAGTCGCTGCTCCAGCGCCTGATCGAGCCCGAGGAGATCGCCAATATGGCGGTCTACCTGAGCTCTTCCTTCGCCTCGGCCACCACCGGCGGAGCCGTGCGCGTGGACGGCGGCTACGTCGACTCGATCCTCCCCTGACGCTCGCCGCGGCGCCTTCCTGAGGCCCGCTTCGGCGCCCCCTGATCCCCGCTTCCGCGCGCCCTTCCGGTGGGAACCGTTCCGCGTGGACCGGGGTCCCTAGGGAGCGAAGAAGCAGACGACCTGGGGGGTTCTGTTGACCAATGACGCACTTGCGCACCCTGACCGCATCAGAGCGAGCCACTGGATCATCGTCCTGATACGGCAATTCCCCGAGCTCCAGGCGGAGTTGGCGCCCGCCCCGCATCGTCCCGGCCTCGGCCGGCAGCGGGGAGGCGCCGACCGCCGCGGGCCCTCGGCGCCGTTACGCCTGCGGGTCTCCGACACCGTACGCGACATCACCGACGGCGTCGTGGAGTTGGAGGAGGCCGTCCACGACCGGCTCGGGCTGCCGCCCACGAGCAGGGGAACGGTCGAGGTCAGACTGGCCCGTCTCGCGAGGCTGCTGGAACGGGTCGAGACCGACCCATTGCTGATGCGCCATCTGCTGAACGAGGTCAGCGGAATGGCGCGGCGCTGCTCGGGGGTGCTCGGGGACACCGAGCCCGTGGTCCGGCTGCGCGGCCGGTGCCCGCTGTGCGCCTCGGTCTCGCTGCGGGCCTTTCCGCTGCGCCGGGCGGTGCTGTGCATCAACCCCGGCTGCCGCTGCCCGCACACCGCGTGCGGCTGCCACGCGGACCGGGCACATCGGCACTCCTGGCCGGAGGGCGAGTGGGCGGAGCTGGCGGCCGGCGGCGCGCTCGCCCTGGAGGAGATCACCGCCGCCCTGGACGAAGGTTCCACCGTCGTGGCGGTGAGCCGATGAGGACCACACAGGCGCCCGAGTATCCGTTGCTGACCGCCGCCGTGGCCGCCGTGGAGGTGGGTGTCACCCCGGCCACCATCCGCAAGTGGGTGCAGCTGAAGCATCTGCGTCCCGCGGGGCGCCAGGGCAAGGCGTTCCTCTATCGGCTGGAGGACGTGTTCGCGGCCGAGCGGGCCACACGACGACGTACGTGACCTGCGAGACCCATGGTCATCTCGACATAAGTGACGACAAGTGGTTGTCAATGGGCATCCACTGCATCACACTTGGTGCCAGCGGCGGAGCTGTGCCCCCTGGAGGGGCCACGGCCCCGCCGCTTTTCGCTGTGCGCAGCCCCTGACCACAGCAAGGAGTGCGCGCATGACCGAGCCCTTGGTGATCTTTCCCGACGTCGAACGCCTCGTCGTCGAGCATCTGAAGAACCGCCCCGAACTGGCCGGGGTACTCGTGGACAACCGGACCCCGCCGGACTTCGACGGGACGCAGAAGGCCGTGCTGGTCTCCCGGGCGGGTGGCGTCTGGATCGAGGACATCCATCTGGACCAGCCGCTGGTCGACCTCGAGGTGTACGGCCCGGACAAGCCCACGGCCCACACGGTCGCCACGGCCGCCCGTACGGCGCTGTTCACCGTGCGCGGCACCACGTTCGGCACCGCCTGTGTCACCGATGTCTCCGAGGTGGACGGCCCCCGGTGGCTGCCCGACTACCTGCACGCCGCCGCCAGCCGCTATGTGTCCACGGCCCGGCTCTCCATCCGCCCGGCGTAGGCCACGTCATCGCCGACCGCTTGCCCTCATCACCACGCCACAAGGAGCAATCGCATGCCCGGAATGAACCCCAATGAGATCCGTGTCGCGGGGACCGGCCGCATCCTGACCGCCCCGCTCGGCACCACCGTCCCGCCCGATGTCTCCACGGCGTGGGACACGGGCTGGCAGGACCTCGGGTACACCACCACCGACGGCATCAAGTTCAACAAGAAGGACAAGATCGACCCGGTGGACACCTGGCAGTCGGTCAGCCCGGCCCGCTTCGTCTACTCCGACCGCGACCTCACCGTGAAGTTCCAGCTGCTCCAGCTCAACGAGGACACCCTGCCGTTCTTCTTCGGCGGCGACGCGGTGGCGGAGACGGAGGCCGGTTCGAAGGTGTACCGCTACGAACTCGCCGCCGAGCCAAAGAAGGACGAGCGGATGCTGGGCGTGGAGTTCGCGGACGGCGATGTCATCAAGTACCGGTTCGTCCTCCGCCGCGGCCAGGTCACCGAGACCGAGGAGCTCCAGCTCACCCGCACGGCCGCGGTCCGGCTCGGGGTCACGTTCACGGCGCTGGCCGTGGACAACGACACTCCGCTCGCCACCTGGCTGATGAACGACCCCGCGTTCGCCCGATCCTGATCCCCTCCCCGCCACGTCGCATCGCGAAGGAGCCGCCGCCATGGCCACGTTCAACGTCAACGCCGCCCGCGCCCAGCGCCTGGAAGCGCTGGGCCTGACCTGGGACTTCGAGGTGGACGGGGAGACGTTCTCCCTGCCCACCGAGATCCCCCGCCGCTCGGCGCACGCGCTGGCCGAGCTGAAGGACAACGACCTGGACGGGCTGCTCGCCCTCCTCATGGGCGAGGAGAGCTACCAGCGGCTGTGCCAACACGAGGTGAGTGTGCTGGACATCGCCGCGATCCTCGAGGCGTACGGCCAGGACACCGGGCTCGGCGTGGGGGAAGGCTGAGCCTCGGCGCGCTCGTGGAGGAGCACGCCGAGGCGCTGGAGGCCGATCTGCTGCGGTACTACGGCGTCGACCTGCTCGACTGGCACCGCGAGGCGCTGTCCTCGCGGCGCCTGGCGGTCCTGGTGCGCCACCTTCCGCCGGACTCGGCGTTCGTACGGGCGCGGGAGGGCGAGGCCGCGGAGTGGGGGCTGACAGACCATCTGCTGGCGGCGGTCGTGGACCACTTGGCGATCGCCAACTGGATGTTCGCGTCGGCCAACCGCGACGAGTACGCGGACCCGCCGGAGGCGCCGGCGCCGGTGCCGAGGCCGGGGGCCGAGGCCGCCGATACGTCCGACGGCCCGCCCGATGGCCCGGCCCCGGCCGTCGCGGACCACACGCCGACGGCGGCGGAGTTGGCGCGGTTCTTCGGGTGACCTGCTGGAGGGAATGATGGCGGACATCGTGCGGGAGCTGCTCGGTACGGTGCAGGACCTGCGAAAGACACTGGACAAGAAGCTCAAGGAGTGGAACGTCGAGCACGCCTTGGTGAAACAGGCGATCACCGGCTTGAACTCGGAGGCCAATGCCCTGAAGGCGGAGGTCACCGGTATCACTGGGGCCGTCAAGTGGGGCTCAGCCGAATTTACCGGTGCCTCCGCCGGATTCAAGCTGTTCAATGCCGAGAAGACGCTGTTCGACCTGCAGGAGATGCGCGACAAGGCAAAGGGTCTGGATGCCGAATCCCTCAAGAGCAGCATCCAGGCCGTCCGCGAGATCGCCGAAAAGGCGGAGGCCGCCGAAGCCGTCAAGACCAGCATCAGGGCCGTCCGTGAGATCGCCGAAAAGGCCGAGCGGGACAGTCAGCAAGCGTTGCGAAGGGGCAAGGACGCACTGCAGAAGGCGGAGGCCGCCCACCGGCGGCAGCGCACGGCCGCGAGCAACGCCCGCGGCTCCATGCCACCCGGTCGGGTGTCGAACGTGCGGGACATCAATGAGGCGAGCCGGGCCATCAACGAACTGGAGCGGCGCCTGAGCGGTCTCGTCAGGGCCCTCGGCTGAGGAGGAACCGTCCATGTCGTTGGTACAAGCGCTCAACCGATCCGTCTCCGGCTTCCGCGGCCTGCGCAGCACCGTGGGCCAGACCGATACCAGCGTCTCCCGGTTCGCCCGTACCGCGACACAGGCGGGCTCCGCCGTCGGCCGCGTCAAGGGCGACGTGGACAAGTCGGCCAACTCCATGCGCACCCTGCAGCGAGAGGCCAACGCCGCCGAGCGCAGCGTCGCCAAGAGCGGCCGCTCCATGACCACCGCGGGCCGCGGCGCGGCGACCGGGGGTGGGCTGATGGGGCGGATGAAGACGGGGCTCCAGGGGGTGACAACGGCCCAGAAGGGCCTGAACACCGCCATGAAGTCAAACGTGTTCGGTGCCATCATGGCACTGCTGATGCCGCTGATCATGAAGCTCGTCGACATGGCGATGCAGTCCAAGACGGTCCAGCGCATCGTCCAAGCGGCCTTCAGGATCATCGGCCAGGTCATCGGCTCCACCATGCGCGTGGCGAAACAAGTGGTCCAGACGACCTGGAACGGCATCAAGACGGCGTTCACGGTCGTGCTGAAGGTCATCTGGACCGTCGTGAAGACGTACTTCAACATCTACAAGACCATCATCACCACGGTCATCCACGCCATCATGGCCGTGGTCCGACCCCTGCTGTCCTTCTTCTCGGAGCGGATCCCGGGCGCCTTCCGTTCCGCCCGCAACGGCATCCAGCGCGCCTTCAGCGGGCTGGCGGGTATCGTCCGGGGTGCCTTCAGCGCGGTGCTCGGCGCCGTGCGCGGGCCGCTCAACGGGGTGATCGGGCTGGTCAACCGGGCGATCGGCGCCTTGAACCGGGTCAAGGTCTCGGTGCCCTCATGGGTGCCCGGGATCGGCGGCCAGTCGTTCGGGGTGAACATCCCCACCATCCCCACGCTCGCCCAGGGCGGCATCGTGCTGCCGCGCCCCGGTGGCACGCTCGCGCTGCTCGCCGAGGGCGGGCAGGCCGAGGCGGTGCTGCCACTGAACCGGCTGAGCACACTGCTCGCCCGCACCGGGCCCGCACCCGCCCTGGCGGGATCCGGCAGGCCGGGCGGCGGATTCGTCATCGAGCACTACCACGAAGCCCCGGGCTCCAGCGCCCGGCAGACCGCCGAGGATCTGATGTTCCTGATGAAGGCGAGGGGGTGACATGGCGGACGAGACCACCGCCACCGAGCCGGGGCCGCTGATCACCACCGACGGGCAGGTGCAGTGGGCCGGGCTGCTGATGGGTCCCGGCACCGACTACTGGATCGCCGCCGAAGGGCTCACCGGCTGGGAGGAGTTGCCCGCGCTGGACACCTCCGACGCGGACCGCCCCGTCGGGCACGGCGGCTGGCCCGGCTCACAGTGGGCGCAGGCCCGTACGGTCACCGCGCAGGTGTGGTTCGCGCCCGACCCGGACGCCGGGCCGGAGGCCGTGCGGGACGCGCTGCGCACGCTGCGCGCCGCCACCGCCGTACGCGATGACGAGGAGTGGCTGGCCGTACGCCTGCACGGCGAGACGCTGGCCGTACGGGCCCGGGTCACCCAGCGCGTGGTCCCCACCGACCGGCAGTTCGCCGCGAGCCGCCTGGCCAGGATGACGCTCCAGTGGAAGGCGTCCGACCCCCGCCGTTACGAGGCGGTGGGGCGGCGGGACACCGCCGGGCTCCCCCAGCCGGAGGCGGGGCTGACCTGGCCGCTCAGCTGGCCGCTGGCCTGGGGCGCGCCCGGTTCCACCGGCGATCTCTCGGTGGAGAACGACGGCAGCGCACCCGCCCACCCGGTGATCACCTTCACCGGGCCGTGCACCCGTCCGCGGCTGGCCAATCGGACCGGCGGCGACTGGCTGGAATACGCGATCACCCTGGCCCCGGACGACGAACTGGTCGTCGACACCGCCGAGGGGACCGTGATGTTCAACGGCACCGCGTCGCGCCGCCATACCGCCACACCGGGCAGCGCCCCGGAGGAGTCGTTCACCCTGCCGTCCGGGACCTCGCAACTGTCCTTCCGCGCGGCGTCGGGAGGGGAGGGAGCCACCGCCACGATCACCTGGCGCCGCGCCGAGTGGTGAGGCTCCGCGCCGCCCCATCATCCGCTCCGATCCATAACGCCCGTACGACCGCGAGGAGTTCTCTGATGACCGTGGGAGCCGTCTTATGACCGTCCGTTCCGCCTGGCATCTGCCCACCGGCCAGACCCGTGAGGACACCCGGCTGGCCGTCAGCCTCGGCATGGCCTCCACCGGACCGCTGCTGACCCGGGCGGGATGCGTGTTCGGCGGGCTGCAGCTCACCGGCACCACCGCCACCGGTATGCAGGCCAAGCTCTCCCCGGGCCAGGTGTGGATACCGGGAACCTCCACCGGATCGCAGGGCGGCTATCCGGTCACCGTCGACTCCGACACCCTGCTGACCATCGCCGATGGGCACTCCAGCCTGTCCCGTGTGGACGCGCTCGTCGTACGGGTCTACGACACCGACTACGACGGCTCCGGGAAGTACGAGGCCGCTCTGGAACTCCTCCAGGGCACCCCGGCCGGCTCCCCCACCGCCCCGGCCATGCCCAAGAACGCGGAGCTTCTCTACGAGATCGCCGTCCCCGCCGGGGCGTCCGCGGCCAAGGGCATCACCTGGGCCTCCGCCATCACCGACCGCCGCCGCTACACCGCGGCGCTCGGCGGCATCGTCCCCGCCGCGGGCGGCGCGCCGCACAACGGGGCGTATGCCGGGCAGTACCGCGACGCGGGCGGCCGGCTGGAGCGCTGGGACGGCGCCCAGTGGACGAAGTACATTCCGGACACCGTGCTCCGGCACACGGCGGACTGGGGAGCCACCACCTCCGCCACCTATCAGGAGATGCTCACCGACACCGTCGCCACGCTCACCGCCACCTTCACCGCCCCGGCGTCCCGGTGGGTGTCCCTCACCTTCGGCGCCTTCACGGCTGCCGACGGGGGCGCCACCGCGTACAAATCGTTCCGGCTCAGGACGCAGAACGGCACCGAGGTGCTCGCTCCGTCCGACGACCGCGCGGCGATCCTCGACGGTGCCGGGCGGGCCTCGATCTCCACCTGTTTCCCGGTGGGGAACCTCACCCCCGGTGCCGTCTACACGGCGACCGCCGCCTACCGTTCCTCGATCGCGGGGACGCGTGTGCACTTCGACAACCGCTTCGTCCGCGTGGACCCGGTGGCGTGAGGCGCCGTGGACGCCCGCTACCGCGCCGTCTTCACCGATCTGCGCACCGACCAGGCCATCGATGTACTGCCCCTGCGGGAGGTGGAGTACGACGACTACCTCGGCAAGCCGGGATCCCTGACCGCGACCCTTCCGGTGCCCGACGCCCGGATGGCCCGGCGGATCCGGGAGCTGGTGGAGGGGCGCACCGCCGTCTATCTGGAGCGGGGTGACGAGGTCTGCTGGGGTGGCATCGTCTGGACCCTGACCCCGGCCACGGACGACCGGGGCCTCACCACGGTCGGGCTACAGGCGGCCACCTTCGACTCCTACGCGGGCCGTCGCTACATCCGCGCGAATCTGACCTTCACCGCGCTCGACCATCTGGAGATCGTCCGCCGGCTGTGGGACTACATGCAGGGGTCCGAGGGCGGCCACATCGGCGTGGAGTACGAGCCGACGGGCCCCACCGCGGCCCGTACGGTGGCCTACAGCGACGGTGACGAGACCCTGGTGGAGGAGGCGATCGGGCAACTCGCGGCGATGGAGCCGGGTTTCGAGCACCGGATCGCCGTGTACCGGGATCCGGTGACCGGACGGCGGGTGAAACTGCTCCAGCTGGGCTCTCCGACGATCCGGGTGGGCAGCCAGCCGGTGATGCTGGATCTGCCGGGCGATGTGCTGTCGTACTCCTTCCCCCGCGACGCCACGCGCGGCGGGACGACCGCGCGGGCCAGGGGCGGCACCCCGGAGGGCGGGGCGGGCGGCCCGGTGATGTCCGGGGAACAGGTGGCCGAGGATCTCCTCGCGGCCGGGTTCCCCCGTCTGGACACCTCGTCCGACCACAGCAATGTCACCGACAAGGCGACGCTCGACGCGTTCGCCCGATCCGAACTCGCCGCTCTGCGCGGCACGGTGGTCATCCCCTCGGTGCGGATCCGCCTCGGCTCGGGCACCACACCCGCGCTGCTCGGCACGACCGTGCGGCTGCGCATCAAGGACGTGTGGTTCTCCGAGGGGCTGGACGCCCGCTACCGCGTCGTCGGCATCAAGGTCACCGCCCCGGAGCGGGGACGTCCGGAGACCGCCGATCTGTATCTGGAGGAGGCAGACTGATGGCGAACCTGCCCGAGGACATCGTGGACCGGATCAGGGCCCTGGAACGTCAGGTGCACCGGCTCACCACCTACGTCAACAGCAAACCCGGCGGGATGCCGGCGGCCCTGGCCGCCACCGAGCCGCCGCCACCGCAGGCCCAGGAGACATCCGAGGAGGAGCCGCCACGGCCCGGCGACACGGCGACGGGCCCCTGAAGTCCGGCCCCGGCGGGGCATTGAACGTGGCCGCGGCCGCCGCGCCGACCACGAGCAAGCCCCCGGCACGCGGGAAGTCATGCTGGAGCGAGAGCCGGAACTCCTCCGCGCGGCTCGCGCCGGGCGCGTGCCCGACCGGCCCCTTCGGCAGCCGCAGCCGCTCCTCACGGCCCGCCCGGATCCACAGCCGGCCCATGGCGACGGAGGCCAGCAGCGAGGCGATCAGACGGGCGGCGACCATCCCCGGGTTCCTCAACGGGGGCCGGAACGGGCGGAGGCATCACACCGGGCCACCACCCGATAGGCATTGGACATCTTGCCGAGCCCCGCCAGCGGTTTGAGCAGCAGACGATCGAGGGTGGTCGCGACCACGAGGGCGGGCACGCCCGCCAGCAGGATCGCGCACCGCAGCAGCCAGCGGAGCCGGCCGGGCGGCCTGGCGAGGGAGGGGGCGTCATCCGGCGGGGCGATCGCGTTGAGCGTCAGCCAGACGGCGCCGAGCAGATCTACGGTGTCCGACGGCTCGCGGTGCTGTTCGTCGGTCACGGTGAAGCCCAGCGCGGTCAGCTCCTCGCGGAGGTTGGCCACCGGAAGGAAATGCAGATGCTGGGGCTGGAGCCAGGGGAGCCAGAACCGGCCGAAGAGCCGGCCGAACCAGCACTCCGGGTCGGGCACCTCGATCAGCAGATGGCCGCCGGGCCGCAGGGCGCGGCGGGCGGCGCGGAGTTCGGCGCGGGGGTCCGTGCTGTGCTCCAGGTAGTGGAACATGCTCACCACGTCGTAGCACCCGGCCAGCCGCTCCTCGGCCAACTCGGGGAAGCTGCCGCGGATGGCCCGGTCGATGCGGCCCGTCCGCTCGGCCAGTTCGACGCCGGCGGTGAAGTCGAGTCCGTCGAAGCGGGTGCCGGGGAAGACGGTACGGGCCACTTCGGGGAAGTGGCCGTGTCCGGTGCCGACATCGAGCCAGGTCTTCGGGGGCTCGGCGGAGGGCTCCTGGAACATCGCGCGCCGCCGGTACACCTTGTCCCTCCCGGAGAAGACATTGCCGAGCTCGATCTCCCCCATCCCGTCGTAGAAGTCGCGGTAGTAGAACTCCAGGCCGTCGTCGTTCAGCCGCGGGTTCTGGAAGACATGGCGGCAGTCCCGGCATCTGTCGAGCCGGAAGCGGCCGGGTTTGCTCTGGTACCGGTCCTTGGTGCGCAGCCGCCGCACCAGCCGCGTGGAGCCGCACCACGGGCAGTCCGTGCGGCGGGGTTCGAAGAACCGCTCGGTGCCCCGCGCCAGATCGGCCTGGTAGCGGGGGCGCAGCGCGGCGACGGTCTCGGCCCGGGACGGCTTCTCCGGTGCGCGGGGCAGGGCACTCTCGCGGCTCATCGTTCCCCTTCCGGGTTCGCGGTGGCGTGGGTGGCGGCGCTCGCGGTGGCGTGGGGGGCGACCGCTGTGGCATGAGTAGCGGCGATCGCGGTGGACTGGGGGGCGACCGCTGTGGCATGGGTAGCGGAGCTCGCGGTGGCCAGCCGCTCCAGATGGGTGGCGGCCGCGGTGGCACCGCCCGCCGCGCGGAAGGACGCGCCCACGCGCTCGGCCGCGGCGCGGTAGCGCGGTTCGTCCAGCACGGCGTCGAGCGCCTCGCCGACGACCGCCGCCCGCGCCCTGCCGAAGCGCACCCGGATGCCCGCGCCCGCGTCCACCACCTGGGCGGCCACCACCGGCTGGTCGTCCCGGATGGGCGCCACGACGAGCGGTACGCCGTGCCAGAGGCTTTCGCAGACGGTGTTGTGGCCCGCGTGGCACACGACCGCGTTCACCCTTTGCAGTAGGGCGAGTTGGGGAACGTAGCGGCGCACCAGGATCTCGCTGTCGTCCGGGGTCGCGGGCATGCTCTGGATGTCCTGAGAGGCCCGGGCGAGTACATCGTCGGGGTCGACGATGACCGTCTGGAAACGACCGGCCCGCGCCCGTACGGCCTCCAGGCACTCGGTGAGGAAGCGCGCCCCGGCGTCGGTGTTCGCGGTGCCGAGCGTGATGAGGACGGCGGGGCGCGTGGGGTCCAGCCACTCCCAGGGGAAGTCCGTCGTGGCCGGTCGATCGGCGATCGACGGGCCAACATAGTGGATGCGGTCACCCGCCCGGGCCGGTCGTCCAGCCAGCTCCTCGGTGGTGAAGGCGAGGACGAGATCCGGTGAGAACCGGGGATCGGCCGTGCCGTCCGGGTCGCCGATCCGGCCCCGCACCTCGTGCAGCAGCCCGTCCAGCCAGGCGTCGATCTTGGGCATTCCGTCCAGCGCACCCGTGAACTCCGCCGAGGTGGTGGCGGATGTGGCCCAGCGCGCCCCCAGCCGTTCGGCCACCAGTGCGCCCGCCACGGTCTGCTGGTCGGCGATCACCACATCGGGGCGGAACTCCTCGATGGCCTCGGCCACGCCCGGGGCCATGGCCTCGGCGAGCGGTACCAGGAACCGCTCCCACAGGAACTTCAGCGCCGCAGGACCGCGTACGTCCGGTGGCCGGCCCGCCCCGCCCTCGCCCAGCACCGGCCCGGCGCAGCGATAGACCGTCGTCCCCTGCCCGGTCAGCCGCTGGACGACCTCGGACATCCCGGCCCAGGCCACCTGGTGCCCCCTGGCGGTGAGTTCGGCCGCGATGCCGAGGGTGGGGTTGACGTGGCCGACGAGCGGCGGCACGACGAAGAGAAAGCGGCGGGGTGTGCGGGGTGAGGCTTCCGGATCTCTGCTCGGTTCGCTCATGAGGCATCGGCCTCCGGGCCCGCCGCTGCGGTGCCGGTGGCCGTTCGGCGCTCGTGTTCACATTCGTGTTCGCGCTCGTGGATCCAGGACAGCAGCAGTTCGCGGATGCGCGTGGGTGCCTCGGCGAGGACCGAGTGGCCCTGCCCCGGCAGGACGACGGTCCGGGTGCCGGGCAGCACCGACTCCAACCACCGCTCCTGCCCGGCGAGTTCGGAATCGGCGCCGTAGACGGCCAGCACCGGGCAGCGCACCGCGCGGACCTGCTCCTCGCTCACCACCCGGCTCGCGGGTACGTCCTCGGCGATGGTGGTCGTACGGACCAGGCGGGCGGCCGACTTGGCCAGCCGTGCGGTGTGGGCGCCCCGGTGGGCGCTGACCCAGGCCAGCGACTCGGCCTCATGGACGACCAGTTCCTCCTCGACCCGCCGGAGGATCCCGCTGATCTCGGTCAGCCAGCTCTCGGTGGCGGGCTTCGCCTCGATCACCGCGATACCGGCCACCCGCTCCGGATGGCGCATGGCGTAGGCGAACGCCACCGTTCCGCCGAAGCAGTTGCCCACGAGGTGGACCGGACCGGTGATGTCCAGCCGGTCGAGCAGCCGCTCCAGATCGGTGACGAAGGTGTCCAGCCGGTAGCCGGAGCCGGGGCGCTCGCTGCGGCCGTGTCCCCGCTGGTCGTACATCACCACCTCGAGTCCGGCGGCGGCGAGGTCCGGGGCCACCGTGAAGTACCAGCTGGCGAGGGAGTCGGTGAGCAGACCGTGGATGAGCACGGCGGTGGCGGTGGGCGGACGGCCGTCGGGCGGGGACAGCCGCTGGACATGCAGTCGGACACCGTCCGTCCCGGTGTGTGATCCGTCGTGGTCGGTGGCGTGGTCGGTGTCGATCATTGCCATGGTCAGCGCTCCCGAGCGGCCCTGAGGCACCGGACGACATACTCGACGAGCTGTCCCACGGTGAGGTCGATGATCTCGTCGAGCTCGAGGTCGGCCACGAACTCGGCGAAGTTGACCTGTCTGCCGTACCGGGCCTCCAGGCTGCCGGCCAGTGTCACCAGGTCGATGCTCTCCAGCTCCAGATCCTCGGTGAAGCGGGTCGCCATGGTGACCTCGATATCGTCGAGGCCGTATTCGTCGAGCATCGTCCGGAGCATCCCGGATATCTCCGCGAGCACGGCCGGTGCGTCGACCGGCGCGCTGACCGGTGCCTCGGCCGGTGCGTCGGCGGCGGGTGACGGGGCGGTCTGGTTGACGGTGGTCACTGATCGCTCTCCTCGTCCTGTTCCTGGTGGTCCGGGCCGGTCGTCCAGGCCACGGCGTAGTCCCGGTCCGGCAGTCCGGGCGGGTTGGCGATGGTGATGGTGTGGACCTCGTAGCGGCGCGGGGGCCGGCCGGGGGCGGTGGCCGCCACCTCGACGATGAGCCGAGCCGGTGGCGCGTCGGGGTGGCCCGTTCCCGGCCGTACCTCGGCGATGGCCAGGTCCCGTGGCCGGTCGCGGAGACCCGTCCCCTCCGCCGTGGCGACCGCCTCCTTCGCGGCCCGGAAGACGGTGGCCCAGCGGCCGAGTGATCCACCGGTCCGGGCCGTCACGGCCGCGAGGAGTTCCCGCTCCGGCCGGGCGAGGGCGACGGCCACGTCATCGTGGTCGGTGACCTCTTCGAGGGCGATACCGGGACCTGCGGCGCCGTTCGCGTGGCGCGGCACCACGAGGGCGACCCCGGTCCCGGCCCGGTGTGCCAGCGAGAGCGCCAGTTCGGGCAGGGTCCGGCCGTGCACGCCGATGGCGTACGGGCGCCCCTGGGCGTCCTCGCGGATCCCGATCTCGGCGGGGAAGACCGGGCCTTCGCCGTGGTCCCAGAGCCATCGTCGTACGGCGTCCTTGGCCGCGATCCTGCCCAGCAGCCACTGTCTGCGGCCGCGTGGCGGCTGGTGTTCATATGCAGTGCGCTCGTCGCTGCCCAGGTGGTTACGCATGATCAGGTCGCGGGAGGCCAGGTCGGGCCAACGCTCATGGAGCAGCACCCAGCCGCCCCGCTGGGGCCGGGACAACGTGTTGCGCTGCGGGAAGCGCTCCACGGGCCGGGTTTCGGGATGGTTGTCGAACCGGCGGTCCTGCCAGCCGGACAGCTCCGCCCACACCTCGCCGCCGATCAGCAGCTGTGCGTCGGCCTCGAGCGCGGTATCGGTCAGCGAGGTGATCCTGATCAGGCACTCCACCGGTGTGCCCGGGGCCGGATGCGGGCCGAAGAAGCGCATCAGACGCATACCGACCGGGAAGACCACGGTCCGTTCGGTCCGGGTCGCCGTGATCCAGTAGCCGAGGAGCTGTCCGACGTTGTCCAACAGCGCTCCGGGCGCGGGGGGTGTGGTGATCGTGCCGCGGATGTGTGATTCGCCGATCGCGGTGAGTTCGGTGAGCCCCTGGAAGGCCGGGCCGT
>NZ_JAAAYH010000117.1:0-22354 GCF_018035285.1 Streptomyces sp. MK37H
CAGCAGTTCGGCGCGCGGCCGCAGTCCGAGGTGTTCGGCGAGGTCGGAGAGGATCAGCCAGCCCTCGCCGCCGGGGGTCAGATGCCCGGCCAGCCCGTTCAGGAAGCCGTGCAGCATACGGCCGGACGGGTCGTAGACGGCGTATTCGAGCGGTGAGGAGGGCCGGGCCGGGACCCAGGGCGGGTTGCAGACCACCAGCGGGGCGCGGCCCGGCGGGAAGAGGTCGGCCTCGACCACCTCGACCCGCTCGGCCAGCCCCAGCCGGGCCACGTTCTCCCGGGCGCACGCCAGCGCCCGCGCGTCCTGGTCGGTGGCCACCACCCGCTCGATGCCGCGCCGGGCGAGGACGGCGGCCAGGACGCCGCTTCCGGTGCCGATGTCGAAGGCCAGCTCGCGGGACGGCAGCGGGGCCTCGGCCACCAGGTCGACGTACTCGCCGCGCACCGGCGAGAAGACCCCGTAGTGCGGATGGACGCGGTCCCCGCCCAGTGCCCGCACCTTGACGCCCTTCTCCCGCCACTCATGCGCGCCGATCAGCCCGAGCAACTCGCGGAGCGAGACCACCGAGGGGCCCTGCGCCGGGCCGTAGGCCTCGGTGCACGCCTGCCGTACGTCCGGTGCCCGGCGCAGCGGAACGCCGAAGTCCGCGTCCAGCGGCACCAGCACCATCCCCAGCAGCCGGGCCCGCCGGGACTGGGCCTGGCGGTGCCGGTGGAACGCCTCGGTCGGGGACGCCGCCGGTGGCCGCCCCTCCTTGGCCCGGCGCGGGCCCCGGTCGATCCGGCGCGCCAGCGCCGTCAGCAGCTGACGGGCGCCCTGGTAGTCGCCGCGCCACAGCAGCGCGGTGCCCTCGCAGACGAGGCGGTGGGCGGTGTCGGCGGGCATCCGGTCGTCCGCGATCGCGACCCGCCGGGGCGGCGGCGCGCCGCTTTCGGAGCGCCACTGGGCGGTACGGGTCCGGCCGTCCTCGGTCCACTCGATGACCTGCTGGGTACTCAGGGGTACGCCCTTTGCTCTTGTGCCGTTCCGACGCGCCGCACGGATGCGTCGTCCGTACGTCGCCCGTGCGATGCCCGGGTGCTGTACGGGCCGGTGCGTGTGCGCCGATCCTTCCGGTACCGGGCCCTCCGCGCGAGCGGATTTCCGGTCGGGGGTGACGCCCGCGTCAATCGCCCGTGCCGCCACTTCCCCTCTGCGCCGCCCGCGCGGTGTTGCCCGTGACGTTCGTCGCGATGCCCAGCAGCCACGGGCGCGGGCCGCCGTCACCCGGAAGCAGCCGCTCGCGCAGCCGCCATGCCGCCAGGAAGGTCAGCGACACGATGTCGTCGGCCATGACCCAGTCGCCGGTCCGCCGGACGGCGTGCCGGTAGATCACCGAGGCGTACTCGTCGAAGAGCTGCCAGACGGCATCCGGATCGTGCCCTCAGCCCCGCGCGGCGTCCTGGAGCACCAGTCGCCAGTCCTGGCCGACCAGGGGCGAGCCGTAGCCCCCGTGCCGCTTCTCGGTGATCAGCTCGAACCCGGCCCGCTCATAGATCCGGCGGGCGGAGGTCAGGACGTCATTGGTCCACAGCACCAGCTCGCGGTAGCCCGCCTCGCGCGCGAAGTCGATACACGTGCCCACCAGCCGCTCGCCGATCCGCCGCCCGCGGGCCTCCGGCTCCACGAGTAGCAGCCGCAGCCGGGCCGTATCGGGCCGTTCGTCGCGTACGCACATCACCGACCCGACGGGGCGGCCGTCGAGCTCCGCGATCCACGCCCGCTCGCGGGCCGGGTCGTGGCTCGCGCCGAACTCCCCGACGATCCGGGCCACCAGGGCCTCGAACTCGGCGTTCCACCCGAACTCCCGGGCATATACGGCGCCGTGGCGCTGCACGATCCAGCCCAGGTCCCCCGGCTCCGGCCCGCGCAGCCGCACCTCGGGCTCGGCCGGGCCGGTGAACACGCCCCGGGCGGTGGCCAGCGCCTCCCGCAGCCGCCCCAGCTCGTTCCGGGGGACCTTGGCCAGCAGCCCGGTCACGGCCTCCCGCGAGCGTCGGTCCAGGTCCTCCGCCGCCGCCCGGCCCTCCGTGGTGAGCAGCACCTCCTGGAAGCGGGCGTCGCGGTGGTGGCGCTCGCGCGTCACCAGCCCGCGCTCCTCGAACCGGCTCAGCGTCCGGCTCAGATGCGCGGCGGTGACCCCCAAGTGCTCCCGGAGCGCCGAGACATGGGTGCGCTCGCGCTGGGCCAGCTCGTAGAGGATGCGGGCCTCGCCCAGCGTGTACGGGGTGTTGAGCTGCCCGGGGTAGTCGAGGACGCCGATCAGCCGGGTGTACATCCGGTTGAAGTCGCGTACCTCGTCCACGGCCAGGTCAAGATCGTCGCGCGGCTCCATCCGGCACCCCTCCGTACCCCTGTGTCGATTTTGCTTGACCTTATAGTTGCGTCCGATCAAGTGTTTGGGAAGAGGGGGTCCCGACCCGGGGGAGGGAAGATGTCGGCGGCGGCGACCGCAACGCCGGCGCGGCCCGAGCTCGCCCCGCCTGCGGGCCGGGCGAGGGGGCTCTTTCGTGTGCCCGACGCCTACTGGGCTCCCACGGCTCCCCTCTCCGGGCGTACCGTGGCCCAAAGACCTTCTGGCGGTGGTGTATCGCATGACTGATCTGTCCGTTGGTAAGCGACTAGCCCGACTTCGTGGCATTCGCGACCTCACGCAAGAGCAACTCGCCGAACGCGCTGGCGTGTCCGTCGACACCATCCGCAGGTTGGAGCAGGACACCCAACGGGGAGCCAGGATCGCCACGTATCAGAAGCTCGCGGGTGCACTCGATATCGAGCTCGCCCGCTTGCTGGGCCAGCCCACCATGACGCAATCCCTCGCGCCCGACGGCGGGGTCATCGCGTTGCGGGCTGCCATCCAGGCCCCGAGCAATCTGCCAGGGCTGGACCTGTGCGGCGTGGACAGTGACGCGCCCAGACCGGACGATCTCCGCCCGGTTCTGGAGCAGGCCCAGAGGCACTATCGGCTCGGACAGTTCACCAACCTGGTCAGCATGCTGCCCGGGCTCGTTACCGATCTGAAGGCGGCCACCCGTGAAGCCGAGGGCGGCCCCGACCACGACACGGTGTGGTCGATGTCCGCTGCTGCTCACATCATCGTCGCTGACGTGGCCGCACAGTTGGGGCAGACCGATCTGGCATACACCGCGGTGGAGCGAGCTATGCATGCCACCGCGCACGCCAGTGACGAGCTGTGGCATGCTCTCGCCGTCTCGACGCTTTCGCTTGTGCTCCTGCGGCAAGGCCGATGGAGTGAGGCCCAGCAGGTCGCAACCCGCAAGGCGGCCGAGATCGAGCCGCGGCTCTCCGGCCGCAGTCCCGAGAAGTTCGCGATCTTCGGGATCCTGCTGCTGTCCGGTGCTGTCTCGGCGTCACGGGCGCATCGCGATGAGTCCGACAGCGCAAGGGATGACGCGCTCACATTCCTCAGGCAGGCGGAGGCTGCGGCCGCGCTGTCCGGGGCGGTACGGGTGCGAGGCACCGCCTTCGGCCCAGCGAGTGTGGGCATGCAGGCCACCACCGTTCAGGTGTCGCTCGGCCATCCGGACAAGGCTTTGGCCACAGCCAGTGGGGTCAATCTGGATGAGCTGCCGTGGAAGATCTCGCGTGCCAGGCACCGGCTGGATCTGGCATTCGCCCGCTACCAGACACATGACGACGAGGGAGCCCGCGACGTGCTGCTAACCCTCGAACAGGAGCATCCTGAGTGGCTGACACATCAGATGCTCGCCGCCTCGACAGTGGGGGGACTGCTGGAGAATGAGCGGCGTCGCGACCGAGGCCTGCGGAAGCTCGCGGTGCGGCTGGGCGTAGACCCGGCGGCATGAACAAGTGCCGTAGTCCCGCCGAAAACTGAGGCTGGACTACGGCACTTCGTCACTGGGATGTGATCGCACGCACACCTAGCGTGATCCGCATCGCGGCGGCGTCGGCCCTCGCTCCCGCCAGGAACCTGGCCGGCGCCGCCCCTCGCGGATCAGCAGGGGAGCCGGACGTGACAACCAGAGCCTTGCCGTGGACACCGCCGCCCGCCACAGACGTCCAGGCGTTACCCGCAGGCAAGTGGTGGGACGCCGTACGGGCGGCGCCGACCGTCGGGGAACGTGCCTTAAAACTCCTCGGGGACGAGACCGGCGCCGTCATCCAGGACAAGTACGGCACCCTGTACTGGCTCATCGAGGTGGGCTCCGCCACGGGCCGGCACCTGCGGCAGGTCCGGGTCCTGACCGAGCTGGCGGACGAGTGCACCTACCTCGGCGTGCCGCCCAATTCCTGGAACGCGCCGCCCGGCACCCACTGGCGCGTGCCGCTCTCGGCCGACCACTACCTCACCGACGCCTGGAAGCTGTGGGGAGCACTGGCCGAGGCCGACCGCGTCGAATACGGCCCGGTCCCACAGGGGCGCCAGACCTGCTATCGCTGCGAGCTGCCCACCGACGAGCCGGTCGTCGTCGACGTCCAGCACGGCGGCAGTGGACCCGGCCGCACGGTGTACGCCTGCCCTCCCCATGCCCTGGACTACCGGCGCGACCCGGTCGCCGAGGCCGCCGCCATGCGCCGCGCCCGCGAACGGGGGCACACCCGGTGACGGAGGACGAGCGCACCGAGCGGGAGCGGATAGCGGAACTACAGACCCCGGGCAGGAAGTGGGTCTTCGGCCAGCTCCAGGCCTGGAACTGCGCCCTGTGTGCGGCACGCCTCTACGCGGACCGGCCGATCTGCACGGTGGAGGTGGACTACGGCAGCGTCACCGTGACGTACCAGCTGTACGTCTGCGCCCCCTCGTGCGAGGCGGCCCGCGCCGCACAGCGCCCCGCCCCGCCGGACGGCGACCCCCCGGTGATCCGCGCGCCCCGTCAGCGGACCGGTGCGTAGACGGGGTGGGCTACTGGGCTCCGGGCCCCGCCGGAGTGACGGCGCCGGTGGCCCACCCTCCGTACGGAGGAGGCCCGCCCCGCACGGAGTGCATCGCTCAGCCGCGCGGCGGCGCCGTGGAGGCGCGGGCCATCAGCTCGGCCCGGACCATCGCCACCCCGCCCGGCGGCTGCGGCTCGCGGCCCAGGGCCAGCCGCCCCGCCCGCGCGCCCGCCTCGTGCAGCGGCAGCCGCATCGTGGTGAGGGCCGGGACCGCGTCCGCGCTGAACGGGAGGTCGTCGAAGCCCGCGACCGAGACGTCCTCGGGGATCCGCAGTCCCTGGTCGCGCAGGGCGGCGCAGACGCCGAGCGCGATGGTGTCGTTGGCGGCGACTATGGCCGTCAGACTCCGGTCGCGGCGCAGCAGTTCGAGGGTGGCGTCATAGCCGGAGGCGCGGTCGTACAGGCCGTGGACGGTCAGCCGCTCCGCGTCCTGGTCCGCTCCGGCGGCGGCCAGCGCCGCCCGGTGGCCCTCCAGCCGGTGGCGGGTCGTGGTGCGCTCGGCGGGGCCCGCCACATAGCCGATCCGGCGGTGGCCGAGGGTCAGCAGATGCTCGGTGAGCCGGCGGGCGCCGCCGCGGTTGTCGAAGGTGAGGGTGGTGGCGTCCTCGATCGGCGGGCGCCCGCAGAGCACCACCCGGGTGCCGGAGGCGGCCAGCCGGGACGCCTTGGTGGCCACGGCGGCGGCGTGGTCGGGGTGCTCGACCGCGCCGCCGGTGAGCACGACGGCGGCCGCGCGCTGCCGCTGCAGCAGGGTGAGGTAGTTGAGCTCGCGCTCGGGCGAGCCACCGGTGTTGCAGATGACCGCGAGCTTCTCGCCGCCCCGGCCCGACTCCCCGGCCGGGGTGACCATTTCGGCCTGT
This sequence comes from Streptomyces sp. MK37H, assembly GCF_018035285.1. Taxonomy (NCBI): domain Bacteria; kingdom Bacillati; phylum Actinomycetota; class Actinomycetes; order Kitasatosporales; family Streptomycetaceae; genus Streptomyces; species Streptomyces sp. MK37H. The sequence goes on from NZ_JAAAYH010000117.1 coordinate 5,817, forward strand.
ACGGCGCCCGCGATGATCCCGAAGAAGGGGTCCGCGATGTCGTTGACGAGCACCCCGACCAGATCGGACGTGGCGGCGGCGAGAGCGCTTGCCGGGCCGTTGACCACGTACTCCAGCTCGTCGACCGCACGCAGCACCCGGGTCCGGGTCGACTCCGCGACCGGGTAGTTGCCGCTCAGGACGCGCGACACGGTGGCCGCCGAGACCCGAGCCCGTGCCGCCACATCGGCCAGGGTCACTGCCATATTTCCTCCGTTGGGTGGTCACCTTCTGGTACACCGCGCGCGCTGGTCGGGCGCCTCCATGCTCTCACTCCATGAGCAGCGCGATTCTGCACTCCAGGGTCTTGTCCTGTCATCCGGACCATGCCTAGGGTCCTCCCCAGCAAGCGCTTACCCCAGGCGACGGCGAGGAGACCTCAGCCCATGGCCGCAGCAGCCACCGCCCGTATCCGTGCCGCAGTGGTCGGCACCGGAGGAATCGTCAGCGGCAGCCATCTGCCCGCACTGCGTGATCACGCCGACCGTGTGGACCTCGTCGCCGCCGTAGACGTGGCCGCGGACCGGCTCGACGCCTTCCGCGCCGCGGCGGCCGAGGGCGGCACCTTCGACGTCACCGGCTACTCCGATGTGGCCGCCATGCTGGAGGCGGAGCGCCCCGGCCTGGTCCTCATCGGCACCCCGCCCTCCCTGCACCGCGAACAGACCGTGGCCGCCCTCGAGGCCGGTGCCTGGGTGCTGTGCGAGAAGCCGCTGTGCCTCACGCTCGCCGAGTACGACGAGATAGCCGGGGCCGAGAAGGAGGCGGGTGGCCCGTACGCCTCGGTGGTCTTCCAGCACCGCTACGGCTCGGGCGCCGTCCACGCCCGCGAGCTGCTGGCCGAGGGCGCCCTGGGCCGGCCGCTGGTGGCCCACTGCCAGACCACCTGGCACCGCGACACCGCCTACTACGCGGTGCCCTGGCGCGGCCGCTGGGAGACCGAGGGCGGCGGCCCCTCCATGGGCCACGGCATCCACCAGATGGATCTGCTGCTCCACCTCCTCGGCGACTGGACCGAGATCCGCGGCATGGCCGGACGGCTGGTCCACGCCGTGGAGAGCGAGGACGTCTCCACCGCGCTGGTGCGGTTCGAGAACGGCGCCATGGCCACCGTCGTCAACAGCGTGCTCTCGCCCGACGAGGTCAGCCGGATCCGCATCGACTGCGCGGACGCCACCGTCGAGCTGACCCACCTCTACGGCCACCGCAACGACGACTGGGTCTACACCCCCGCCCCGCACGTCCGCGACGAGCCGGCCCGGCAGCGGCGCTGGCGCACCCCGGCCGCCGATCTGCCCAGCTCCCACGGGGCCCAGCTGACCGGGCTGCTGGACGCGATGCGCGACGGCGTACGGCCGCCCGGCAGCGGGCAGGACGCCCGGCGCACCCTCGAGTTCATCGCCGCGCTCTACAAGGCGGCCTTCACCGGGCGGCCCGTGCGCGCGGGCGAGATCGTGCCCGGGGACCCGTACTACGACGCCATGCACGGCGACCACCCCGCATGGGCACCGAAGGCAGCGACCGCCACCACGAAGGAGAGCTGAGGCCGCCATGACCCAGCGCATCACCGTCACCCACACCCACGGCGAACAGATCTCGGTCGCCGCCGCCGGCGTCGAGCTGATGGCCTACGTCTACCGGCCCGACCCGGACGCCTTCGAGGCCCGTAAGCCCTACGCCCACCCGCTGCGCACCCTCGCCGGGAACCCGGTCTCCGGCTACCGGCCGAACGACCACCGCTGGCACAAGGGCCTCCAGATGACCTCCAGCCATCTGTCCGGCCAGAACTTCTGGGGCGGCAACTCCTACCTCGGCCCCGACCAGGGCTACCAGCGGGTCGAGGAGCGCGTCGGCTCGATGCGCCACGACGGCTTCGAGGAGTTCACCGTCGCCGAGGACCGGCTGCGCTTCGTGGAAAACCTCACCTGGGTGGAGAACGGCGGCCAGGAGTGGGCGCGGGAGCTGCGCACCATCGAACTCCACTCGGTGGAGCCGGACGAGGGCACCTGGGCCCTGGACTGGTCCATCCACCTCACCAACATCCGCGGCGAGGCCCTGCACTTCGGCTCCCCGACCACCGCGGGCCGGGAGATGGCCGGGTACACCGGGCTCAACTGGCGCGGCCCGCGCGACTTCACCGGCGGCGACGTCATCGGCCCGGACGGGCGCGGCGGCGACGGCGAGAAGGGCGCCTCGGACCTGATGGGCACCCCGGCCGCCGACGCCCCCTGGGTCGCCTTCACCGGTGAGCACGACGACGTGGACGGGCACTCCACGCTGCTGTTCGCCCACGCCCCGGAGAACGCCGAATCCATCCACGCCTCCCACTGGTTCGTGCGCTCCGAGCCGATCCCGTCGGTGGCCCCCTCCTGGGCGTTCTTCGAGGAGTTCGAGCTGCCGCCGGGGGAGTCCTTCGGCTACCGCTACCGGGTGGTGGTCGCCGACGGCGCCTGGGACCGGGCGCGGGCGGAGAACTACCTCAAGAACCACGGGTGGTGAGCACGATGGCTGCCTCGTCCGAGATGTTTGCCCCGCTGCCGGGCGGTGTGGGTCTCTCCCACATCAGCGCGTACGAGTGGGAGGCCGCCGACGGGGTGTGCGGCGGCAGCCCCCATCTCCATCTGGCCTGCACCGAGGCGTATGTGGTCACCGCCGGACGCGGCGCCGTGCAGACCCTGACCCTCGCGGACGGCTTCACCGAGACCCCGCTGGAGCCGGGCTCGGTGGTGTGGTTCACCCCCGGCACCATCCACCGCATGGTGCAGGGCGGCGGCCTCAAGGTGACCGTGCTGATGCAGAACAGCGGGCTGCCGGAGGCCGGGGACGCCGTCTTCACCTTCCCGCCCGAGGTGCTGGCCGACCCCGAGCGCTATGCGGCCGCCGCCGCGCTGCCCGCCAAGGAGGGGCCGGAGGCCGACGCGGCCGCCCGGCGCCGCCGGGACCTCGCGATCGAGGGCTATCTGACGCTGCGGGCCGCCGCCGAGAGGGGCGACGACGCACCGCTGCGCGCCTTCCACGAGGCGGCGGCGCGGATCGTGGCACCCAAGGTGAAGGAGTGGGAGCCGCGCTGGCGGGACGGGGCGCTCGCCGCCGCCCGCCGCACCGGTGAGCAGCTCACCGCGCTCGCCGCGGGCGACCCCGCGCATCTCGCCGAGGCGCGGGTCACCGCGACCGGGCCCAGCCGCCGGGGCGGCTACGGCATGTGCGGCCGCCGGGACGAGTACGAACTGCCCGGCGTCACGCTCCCGTACTACGGCGAATAGCCGCCGTAGGCACCACCACGCACGTTCAACGAAATGATCATGGAGGGAGGTCGGCTCCGGTATGCGCGGAAACAGGACAACGAGGTCCTGCGCCCTGGCCCTTGTGCTCACGCTCGGAGGGACCCTCACGGGCTGCGGCGGCGATGGCGGCGGCGGCTCTGGCGGCAAGGTCAGCCTGCGGTTCACCTGGTGGGGAAACCCCGACCGGGCCGCCCGCACCGAGGAGGCCGTCAAGCTCTTCGAGCAGCGCCACCCCGACATCGACATCGCGACGTCCTTCGCGGGCTTCGACACCTACAAGGCGAAGCTGGCCACCCAGGCGGCGGGCGGTGACGCCCCCGATGTGATGCAGCTCGACTACCGGCAGATCAACCAGTACGCGACCTCCGGCATCCTGCTGGACCTCGGCGAACACCCCGAGCTGCGCACCTCGGAGATCGACAAGGGGCTGCTGGCCACCGGCGTGGTCGACGGCGAGCAGTACGCGCTCCCGGTGGCCCGCGGCACCGAGACGGTGGCGTACGACGCCGCGCTGTGGCGCAAGGCGGGCGTCCCCGAACCCACCCTGACCTGGACCTGGGGCGACTGGGCCGACGCCATGCGCAAGCTCTCGGCGTCCAAGGCGACGCAGGGACGGGTGGGCTCCACCGACCCGGGCCAGAGCGAGGACGTCTTCGAGATCTGGCTGCGGAGCCGGGGCAAGTCCCTCTACACCAAGGACGAGAAGCTCGGCTTCACCGCAGCCGACCTGACCCGCTACTGGGAATGGTGCACCAAGCTCCGCGAGGAGGGCGCGGTCGTGCCCGCCGAGCAGACCACCCAGATGGACGGGACGGTGGAGAACACCCCGCTGGGCCGGCTGAAGTCCGTCTCCGACTTCAACTGGGACGCCCCCTCCAGCGGCTTCGCGCCCATCGTCGGCGAGGGGCTGAAGCTGGCGCCGCTGCCGGTCGGCGAGGACGGCACCCCCGGGCAGTACTTCAAACCGTCGATGTTCTTCGGCGCCTCGGCCAAGACCGCACACCCCAAGCAGGCGGCCCAGTTCATCGACTTCCTGCTCAACGACAAGAAGGCGGGCGCCATCCTCGGCGCCACCCGCGGCATCCCGGCCAACGACGCCATCCGGCAGGACGTGCTGCCCAAGCTGGAGGGCTTCGACCAGGTCATCTCCACCTACCAGAAGCAGTTCGAGGGCAAGCTCAAGGATCCGCCGCCCGCCCCGCCCAAGGGTGACGCCTCCCTGCAGTCCACCTTCTCGCGCGACTACGACCAGGTCAGCTACGAGCGCATGTCGCCGCGTGAGGCGGCGGAGAACTACATCACCGAGGCGAAGGCGGAGCTGAGGCAATGACCGCGACCGCGACCCGCCCCCCGGAAGCCGCGCCCCCCGCCACCGGCGGCAAGCGGGCTCGCAAGCGCGAGCGGCAGGGGGCCGCCTGGGTGTTCCTGTCCCCATGGGTGCTCGGCGCCGCCGTGCTGACGCTGCTGCCCATGGCCGTGTCCCTGTATCTGTCGTTCACCGACTACGACATGTTCGACGCGCCCCGGTGGATCGGCTTCCGTAACTACACCCAGATGTTCACCGAGGACCCCCGCTACTGGCGGTCGGTCATCACGACCCTGACCTACGTCGTGATCGCGGTGCCGCTGCAGCTCCTGCTGGCGCTGGCCGTCGCGATCGCGCTGAAGTCGGTCAAGCGCGGCAAGGGCTTCTACCGCTCGGCGTTCTACGCCCCCTCGCTGCTCGGCGCGTCGATGTCCATCGCCCTGGTCTGGCGGGCGATCTTCAACGACGGCGGCTCGGTCGACAACCTGCTCTCCGGCATGGGCATCGACATCGGCGGCTGGATCAACAAACCCGGCTGGGCCATCCTGTCGGTCGCGCTGCTCACCATCTGGCAGTTCGGCGCCCCCATGGTGATCTTCCTGGCCGGGCTCCAGCAGATACCCGTAGAGCTCTACGAGGCGGCCGCGGTGGACGGGGCCTCCTGGTGGCGGCAGTTCCGCTCGATCACCATCCCGATGCTCTCCCCGGTGCTCTTCTTCAACCTGGTGCTCCAGATGATCCAGGCGTTCCAGGTCTTCACCCCCGCCTTCGCGGTCAGCGCGGGCAAGGGCGGACCCGCCGACTCCACGCTCGTCTACACGCTCTACCTCTACGACCGCGGCTTCACCGCCTCCCACATGGGCTACGCCTCCGCCATGGCGTGGGCGCTGCTGCTGGCCATCGGGGTCGTCACCGCGGTGCTCTTCCGCACCTCCCGGGCCTGGGTCTTCTACGCCAACGACAACGACGAGGGGGCCCGATGACCACCGCCCCGATCACCACCGCCCCGGCGGCGCGACGGCGCCCCACCGGCCGGATCGTGCTGCACATCTGCCTGATCGCCGTGCTGCTGGTGATGCTCTATCCGCTGGCCTGGCTGCTGGCCACCTCGTTCAAACCCGCCGACGAGGTCATCGCCAGCCTGAAGCTGCTGCCCAGCCACTTCGAATGGGGCAACTACTCCACCGCGCTGGACGGGGTCAACGAGGTCAGCGTCGGACGGCTGCTGTGGAACTCGCTGCTCATCGCGTGCGGCGCGGTGCTCGGCAACGTCATCAGCTGCTCGCTCGCCGCGTACGCCTTCGCGCGGCTGCGGTTCCGGATGCGCGGTCCGCTCTTCGCGTTCATGATCGCGACGATCATGCTGCCGCACCACGCCATCCTCATTCCGCAGTACATCATCTTCAACCAGCTCGGCATGGTGAACACCTACTGGCCGATGATCCTGCCGAAGTTCCTCGCCACCGACGCCTTCTTCGTCTTCCTCATCGTGCAGTTCATGCGCGGACTGCCGCGTGAGCTGGAGGAGGCGGCGCGGATCGACGGCTGCGGGCCGTTCCGCTCGTTCTTCAGCGTCATCCTGCCGCTGACCAGGCCCGCCCTGATCACCACCGCGATCTTCACCTTCATCTGGACCTGGAACGACTTCTTCACCCAGCTCATCTACCTCTTCGAGCCGGAGAAGTTCACCCTGACCCTGGCCCTGCGGTCCTTCGTGGACGCCTCCAGCCAGTCGGCCTTCGGCCCGATGTTCGCGATGTCGGTCTTCGCGCTGCTGCCCATCGTGCTCTTCTTCCTCGCCTTCCAGCGGTTCCTGGTCGAGGGCATGGCGAGCTCCGGACTGAAGGGATGAGCATGGCCACCGCCACCAAACGCGAACCCGGTGAGCTGTTCGGCCCGCGCTTCGCGCTCTTCGCCGACGTCCTGGCCGTGGGCCTGGCCACCGCCGCCGCCTCGCTGCCCCTCCTCACCGCCCCGGCCGCGATGTCCACGGCCTGCGCCGTCCTCGACCGGCGGGTGCGCCAGGACGCGCCCACCACGGCGGGCGGCTACCTCCGCGCGCTGCGGGACCGGCTGCGCACCGGCGATCTGCTGGCCGGGGCGGGGCTGCTGGCCGGCGGCGCCCTGCTGCTGTTCAACGCGCTCGCGGCGGGGGCGGGGCTGCCGGGCGCGGTGGTCTTCCGGCCCGTGCTGCTGATCGCTGGCGGGCTGCTCGCCATCGTGCTGCTGCGGGCCTGCGCCCGCCCCGAGTCGGCCACGAGCTGGCGCGTGGCGCTGCGCTCGGCGGCGTACGACAGCGTCCGCAGGCCCCGGGCGAGCGGTGTGCTGCTGCTGGCCGTGGCCACGGCCGCCGTCTGCGCCTGGGCCTATCCGCCGCTCGCCTTCCTCGTCCCCGGCCCCCTCGCCCTGGCGGCCCGAGCCATGGAGCACCACCTATGACCCCCCTGCCCCGCCGTCATCTGCTCGCCGGGACCGCCGTGGCGGGCGGACTGCTGGCCGTCGGCGCCCCGGGCGGCGCCTCGGCCGAGGGCCGGGCCTCGGCCGAGGCCCGGGTCGACAAGCCGTTCCTGGCCCTGCTCACCGGGGCGGCCGACGCCCGGGTGGCCGAGGTGGTGGACGGGCTCGAGACGGTCCTGGGCGAGCTGAACAACCTCGGCAAGGCCCGCTCCGCCGCCCGCGGCCTGCGGCTGCTCACCTCCGTCCATGTGTGGGGCGACGCCGCCCACCACCACGACGGCGCGCTGATCGCGCCGATGACCCGGCTGGTGGACGCGCTGGCCGCCGCCCAGTTCGACGACGGCCTCTACGACCAGGGCGCGGTCCACTCGCCCCCGGACACCGCCTTCTCGATCGTCGATCTGGGGCTGGTGTACGGCCTGCTGGACGCGGACGGCCACACCAGTACCCGGGCGATCCGCGCCACCCTGAAGAAGATCCTGCTCAAGGCGGGCAAGGGCCTGTCCAACGGCGGGGTGCACACCCCCAACCACCGCTGGAAGGTGTGCGCCGCGCTGGCCCGGATCAACTCCTTCTGGCCCGACGCGCGCTACACCCGCCGTATCGACGCCTGGCTGGCCGAGGGCATCGACCAGTACGACAGCGGCCAGTACAGCGAGCGCAGCGCCACCTACGCGCCCATCGTCACCAACCCCTCGCTGCTGACCCTGGCCCGGCTCACCGAGCGCCCGGCCCTCTACGCGCACGTACGCCGCAACCTGGACGCCACCCTTCACCTCCTGGAGCCCGACGGGGAGGTGGAGACGGTGCATTCGCGCCGCCAGGACCAGAAGACGGTCAAGCATCTGTCCGAGTACTGGCTGCAGTTCCGGGCCCTGGCGCTCCGGGAGCGGGACGGGCGGTTCGCGGACGTGGCCGCCACCATCCAGCGGCGCGGGGCGGACCAGACCTTCGACGAGACCCCGCTCGGGGACTTCCTCGCCGAGGTGCTGGACCATCCGGAGCTGGCCGCGCCGCTGCCCGGGGCCACCGGTGCGCCGGGGGAGTTCACCTGGCGCGACAAGGACTGCGGGCTGGTCCGGATCGCGAAGGGGAGGACACGGACCACGATCTTCGGCGGCACCGACTTCCCCGATGTCCACGCGATCTCCTCGGGCCTGTCCACCAACCCGACGTTCTTCAAGTGGCGCAAGGGCGCGGCCATCCTCGACTCGCTCCGGCTGTCCCCGCAGTTCTTCTCGCTCGGCCACTTCCGGGCCGAGGACGTGGAGCGCACGGCGGACGGCTGGCGGCTGTGGGCCGAGGTGCGGGCCGGATTCCACCTCCCGCTGCCGCCCCAGCACCGCCGCCCCGACGGGCGGTATCCGCTCACCGACGACGGCCGGTTCTGGTCCGCGATGGACTTTCCGCACCGCCCCAAGGAGTGGCGCGCCCTGCGCACCGAGGTGCGGATCGCGGAGGCGGACGGCGGCTGGAACCTGGACCTCGAGATCGGCGAGTCCGAGGTCCCGCTCGCCCTCGAACTCTGCTTCCGCAGCGGCGGAAAGCTGACCGGGGTCGACCCCGTGCCCGGCCAGAAGGACACGTATCAGCTGGTCAAGGGCTACGGGACCTATACGTCCGGCGATGACGTGATCACCTTCGGGCCCGGCAACGGCAGCGGCCCGCGCCAGCCCGCCGTCGTGGACTCCGGCGAGCGTTACAGCTGGATGGGCGGCGATCTGACCCCGGCGGGGCAGCGGGTCCTGATCACCGGGCGTTCGCCGCTGCGCTACCGGCTGACCCTGCGCTGAAGCGCTGACCGCCCCCCGCCTCGCCCCTGTGTTCGCTCTGTACAGGGATGGGGCGGGGCGGCTAGCGTTGGTTTTAGAAAGCGCTTACTATCACTCGCGGTGAGGAGAAGAACCCACGTGACACGCAAGACAGTGCGGATCGCCATGAACGGTGTGACCGGCCGGATGGGCTACCGCCAGCACCTCGTCCGCTCTCTCCTCGCCCTTCGCGAACAGGGCGGCCTGGACCTCGGCGACGGCACCGTGCTGTGGCCCGAGCCACTGCTCGTCGGCCGCCGGGAGCACGCGCTCAAGGAGATCGCCGAGCACCACGGCCTCGACCCGGTCGCGGACGTCTCGACCGACCTGGACGCGGTCCTGGCCGACGACGGCGTCGACATCTACTTCGACGCGCAGGTCACCGCCGCCCGCGAGGAGGCCATCAAGAAGGCCATCGCGGCGGGCAAGCACATCTACACCGAGAAGCCGACCGCCACCGGTCTGGAGGGGGCCCTGGAGCTGGCCCGGCTGGCCGAGGCGGCGGGCGTCAAGCACGGGGTGGTCCAGGACAAGATCTTCCTGCCGGGGCTGCTGAAGCTGAAGCGCCTCATCGACGGCGGCTTCTTCGGCAGAATCCTCTCCGTGCGCGGGGAGTTCGGCTACTGGGTCTTCGAGGGGGACTGGCAGGCCGCCCAGCGGCCCTCCTGGAACTACCGCGCCGAGGACGGCGGCGGCATCGTCTCCGACATGTTCCCGCACTGGGAGTATGTGCTGCACGAGCTGTTCGGCCCCGTGCGCACCGTCCAGGCGCAGGCCGCCACCCACATCCCGACCCGCTGGGACGAGCGCGGCAAGCCGTACGAGGCCACCGCCGACGACTCGGCCTACGGCGTCTTCCAGCTCGAGGGCGGCGTCATCGCCCAGATCAACTCCTCCTGGGCGGTCCGGGTCAACCGCGACGAGCTGGTGGAGTTCCAGGTCGACGGCACCGAGGGCTCGGCCGTCGCGGGCCTGCGCAACTGCCGCGTCCAGCACCGTTCGCACACTCCCAAGCCGGTCTGGAACCCCGATCTGCCCGCCACCGAGGCGTTCCGCGACCAGTGGCAGCAGGTGCCGGACAACGAGGAGTTCGACAATGGCTTCAAGGCGCAGTGGGAGCTCTTCCTGCGCCATGTCGCGCTCGACGAGCCCTGGCGCTGGGACCTGCTGGCCGGCGCGCGCGGCGTCCAGCTCGCCGAGCTGGGATGGAAGTCGTCGGCGGAGGGCCGCCGGCTGGACGTACCGGAGCTGAGCCTGTGACCATCCACCGCCTGGACGTACCGGAGCCGAGCCTGTGACCATCCACCGCCTGGACGTACCGGAGCTGAGCCTGTGACCATCCACCTTCCCGCGCCGGGCGGTACGACCCGCCCCTACGAACCCCGCACCGAGCCGCTGTCGCTGACCCCCGGGGCCCCCTTCACCTCCCGCGTCGTCTTCTCGGCCGCGCATGTGGTGGCCGACCCGTACGCCGATGTGACCCCCGACGGCCCGGCCGCCGTGGACTGGGACGCCACCCTGGCCTTCCGCCGCCACCTGTGGTCCCACGGGCTGGGCGTGGCCGAGGCCATGGACACCGCCCAGCGCGGTATGGGCCTGGACTGGGCGGGCGCCGCCGAGCTGATCCGCCGCTCGGCGGCCGAGGCGCAGGCGGTCGGCGGCCGGATCGCCTGCGGCGTGGGCACCGACCAGCTGTCCACCACCGAGATCGGCTATCCGTACGGCCTGGACGAGGTCCGCGCGGCGTACGAGGAGCAGCTGGCCGTCTGCGAGGAGTCCGGCGCCCAGGCCATCCTGATGGCCTCGCGCGCCCTGTGCGCCGTGGCCAAGGGCCCCGAGGACTACCTCGAGGTCTACGGCCATCTGCTGCGCCAGTCCGCCGAGCCGGTGATCCTGCACTGGCTGGGCCCGATGTTCGACCCGGCCCTGGAGGGCTACTGGGGCAGCACCGACCTGGACGCCGCCACCCGTACCTTCCTCGACGTCATCGCCGCCCACCCCGACAAGGTGGACGGCATCAAGGTCTCCCTGCTCGACGCCCAGCGCGAGATCGACCTGCGGCGCAAGCTGCCGGACGGGGTGCGCTGCTACACGGGCGACGACTTCCACTACCCCGAGCTGATCGAGGGTGACGACCGGGGCTTCAGCCACGCCCTGCTCGGCATCTTCGACCCGCTGGGCCCGCTGGCGGCGGAGGCGGTGCGCAGGCTCGACACCGGCGACACCGCCGCCTTCCGGGGTCTGCTGGACCCGACGGTGGAGCTCTCCCGCCACCTCTTCCAGACCCCGACCCGCTACTACAAGACGGGTGTGGTGCTGCTGGCCTGGCTGGCGGGCCACCAGTCGCACTTCACCATGGTCGGCGGCCTCCAGTCGGCCCGTTCGCTGCCGCATCTGGCGCGGGCGTACGAACTGGCGGACGGGCTGGGCCTGTTCCCGGATCCGGCGCTGGCGGAATCACGTATGAAGCACCTGCTGTCCGTGTACGGAGTGGCCTGATGAGCGCGCTGTCCCGGCTGAGCCTCAACCAGGAAACGATCAAGCAGTGGTCGCTGCCCGAGCTGGCGGAGGGCTGCGTCAAGGCGGGCGTCACCGGCGTGGGCCTGTGGCGCGAGCCGGTCCAGAAGTACGGCGTGGAGGCGGCCGCTGAGCTGGTGCGCGGCGCGGGCCTGACCGTCACCAGCCTGTGCCGGGGTGGCTTCTTCACCGCGAGCGAGCCCGAGGCGCGCGCCACGGCCCTGGCCGACAACCGCCGGGCCATCGATGAGGCCGCCACCCTGGGCACCGACACCCTGGTCCTGGTCTCCGGCGGACTCCCGGACGGCAGCCGCGACCTCTTCGCCGCCCGCGAGCGCATCGCCGAGGCGCTGGGGGAGCTCGCCCCGTACGCCGCAGACCACGGCGTCCGCCTGGCCATCGAGCCCCTGCACCCCATGTACGCGTCCGACCGGTGCGTGGTCTCCACCCTCGCCCAGGCCCTCGACCTGGCGGAGCGCTTCCCGGCGGAGCAGGTGGGCGTGGTCGTGGACACGTACCACATCTGGTGGGACGACACGGTCGCGGACCAGATCGCCCGTGCGGGCGCGGGCGGCCGCATCGCCGCCTTCCAGCTCGCCGACTGGGTCACGCCGCTCCCGGAGGGCGTCCTGCTGGGCCGGGGTCAACTCGGCGACGGATCGGTGGACTTCCGCTGGTTCCGCGAGCGGGTCGACGCGACGGGCTACACCGGCCCGATCGAGGTGGAGATCTTCAACCCGGACCTGTGGGCCCGGGACGGCGCGGAGGTCCTGGCGGAGGTCGCCGACCGCTACCGGACGCTGGTGCTGTAGCGACCGCTTCGGGGTGTGTTGGGCAGGCGTGCGTCCAGGCCGCCGAAACGCCCCCCGGCGCGGGGAGCTTCGCCAGGAAGCAGTAACCGGCCGGGCCCCGTGGGGGGATCAGTGGGCCTTGTCAGCCAGCCGCTGGGGTGAGGCTGGTGCGGTCGAACGGGCCGCCGTGCGCGGCGGCGTACGCGATGGCGTCGTTGACGGCATCGAGGTCGAACGACCGGACCCGTTCGGGGGCGAGATCCAGAGCGCCCGAGGCGAGGAGCCGGATGATGCCGACGTTGGCTGTGCGCGGGTACATCCACTGCCCGCGCACGGTGATCGAGTTGCGCATGATCCATGGGTACGGGAGTGCGAGGTCGTCGCCGCCGAGCATGCCGACGCCGCCCATGAGGACGACGCGGCCGTACTCGCGCACGGTCATGGCCGCCGCGCGCGCCGCCGAGCTGGGTGCGCTCGGCGGGAGCAGGTCGATCACCATGTCGATCGGGCCGTCGGCCGCCGCGGACATCGCCGCACGGTCGGTGGTCTCGTCTCCGGTCAGCGGGACCGGGCGCAGACGCGGGCCGAACCGGTCGGTGAGGAGGTCGAGCGCGGCCTGGTTGCGGCCCGGGGCGACCACGCGGCCCGCTCCCATCGCGAGCGCGACCGCGACCGCGCTGCTGCCGAGGTTGCCGGTGGCCCCGCTGACGAGCAGCGTCTCGCCGGCCGCGAGCCCGCCTGCCAGCAGCCCGCCGTAGGAGATGGCGTGCACGCTGAGTGCGGCCCAGCGGGCCGGATCGTCCCCTGCCACGGTGGGCAGCGGGAAGGCGTTCTCCGTCGGGACCCGCATGAGCTCGGCGAACGAACCGTCGTGCAGGTACCGGGCGAGCCGCGCGCCGCCCTCGCCGCGCGAGCTCCAGCCCTGGAGCGTGATGTCGGGCGTCAGGGCGTCGTCCCGCGAGCGCACCGTCGAGTCGCACCACACCAGGTCGCCGGTGCGCAGCCGGGTGGCGTCCGGGCCGACGTGGATGATCCGCCCCACGCCGCCGATACCGGGCACGACAGGAGGGACGAGGGGGTAGTTCCGCTTGCCGCTGAAGACCTCGGCCGCGTAGGGCGCCACGCAGGTGGCGAGGACCTCGACCAGGACCTCACCGCCCCTGGCCTCGGGGTCGGGCACCTCCCGCACCGTGAGCGGGGCGTCGAACTGCGGCAGAACTGCTGCTCGCACGTGATGACCTCCGTGTTCGTCCGTGCTCGTGGGATCGAAACTAGGAGCTGGGTGGGCATGCGGGAAGCGATGATCTGGCATTCCTGGTATGCGTACGCCGCATGGACATCTCCAGCGCGGGACTGCGGGTCCTGCGGCAGATCGCGCAGATCGCTGAGTCCGGCAGCTGCCCGACTCGGCTACACGCAGTCGGCCGTCTCACGCCAGGCCGCCGCCCTCGAACGCAGCGTGGGCACCACCTTGTGCGAACGCCGCCCGGACGGGGTACGGCTCACCCCGTCCGGCTTGACCCTGCTGCGGCACGCGTGGGCCAACTGCCAGGTCGGTACTGCGCGGTTCGAGAATTGCACGCTCGTTGATGTTGGCGGAGGCGCGAGCCTCAAGGGCGCTACTGTGCAAGGCCCAGGGCAGATGGAGTTGGCCCTGAGCCTTGCACGGGAAGCGGGAATCCTCTTCGAGTAGCTGGGTCAGACGGTTACCGCTGGCACGAAGCCTGCCAAGTCGGGGCTGGAGATGCACCGGGTGACGTGATCGAAGTCCAGCGGCTCGCCCTCGGCCCACTCAGACATCTCGGCGAGCAACTCTCCAATCGGACAGCGAGGCGGCGGTGTAGCCGACGGCCGGGAACAGCGGGCCCCTCCTGTCGGGAGGGGACCCTTCGTGCTCTGGTTACGCGCCTCACTCACACAGGCAGCCGCCACGAGAGGCCCTGAGGTGTCTCGTACCAGAGGCGATGCTCTTCGTCCGAGACCGTCAGGCCGAAGCGATCCCATGTCGGCATGTTGTGATCAACGAACCACCCCCACCAACCCTCAACGGTGTCCCAGATGCCGCGCTCGCCCGTCTCGCGGAACTGCGTCTGTTCGCCCACGAAGATGCCCTCAGCCCACGCCCCGTCGGGCATGACCAGACGACGCATAGTGTGCCCCTCGTCGTCAGTGCCGTACTGGAGCACCGCCCCGGGCAGCGCGGACGCCAGCAGGAAGGTGAAGTGGTAGCTGTCGAAGGCTGTGACTGGCACCTGGGATTCCCTGAGTGCGTCTACCGGTCCCGACACAAGCGGCGGGGGAGGGGCCTGGGCCGCCGTGCGTGCCGCCATGAAGGACCCGCCGCCCGCCTGGAAGCGCCCTTCCAGGCTCCCGTCCGGCATGCGGTCGAGGACGGCCAGGCCCCCGCTCAGCGGCGGGAAGAGGTTCGAGACGAGTCGCCCCCCGGGAGCGACCGCAGACCTCAATGTCTCCGTGATCATTGGGAGGGCACACGTAATGATCACCTTGTCGAACGACTCCGGCGGCCAAGTCCAGTCCCTCACGTCCACGGTGAGTACGTTCGGTGTGATGCCGATGGCCTCCAGGTTGAGCAGGGCTTCGGACGTCACATCCGGGTCAATGTCCGCCGTCACGAGCTGGTCAGCGCTCTCCAGGCGGTGAGCGATGAGGGCGGTTTGGTAGCCAGTACCAGTGCCCCCATCGAGGACCCGGTCTCCAGGTTGTACGTCAAGGGCTTCCAGCATCCGGGCCGTGAGGCTCGGCTGTGTGCTGGACGACGTGGGGACGCCGGTGAACAGCCCATCCGCGGACTTCGCCATCTCCGGGTCGAGGCGGGTGACGAGTGTGGCGTTGGTGTAGATGGGGTTGAGCCAGTCTCCGCCGTAAGCGGCGTCGAGCGGCTTCCATCGAGTGGGTACGCCCCCTTGATTCTGAAAATAGCGTGGGACGAAGACGTGCCGAGGCACTTCCTCGAACGCCTGCTTCCAGTGAGGGGAGACCAGGTCGTCCGAGCCCTCCAGGATGCTTGCCAGATTCTCAGCGAGCGGTTTCCAGTTCACCGGCGACACCAGTTCTCCAGGGTTTGAGCGATCGAAGCAGCTAGGGGGATTTCCGGACTGTTGAGCCATGCCCACTGGCCCGAGGGGTTTGCCTCCAGGAAGGTCCACCGACCATCCGGTTGCACGATGAAGTCCATCGCAGCGTAGGTGAGGGCCAGTCGAGCCATGTACCCGCGCACTCCGTTGATGACATCGGCTGGCGTCTCGATCGGCTCGTACTCCAGCGCGTCGTAGTCGGACCGCCAATCCGTGCGAGCGGCCTCGCTGTGCGCCTTGATCTTCACGCTGTGGCAGGTGTCGTCTACGACGATGAGGCGCACTTCGTACTGCTTGGGGACACGCTCCTGGAACAGGTGTGCGGTGAGCTCCACGCCGCCCAGGACGTCAAGGTCGACCTCGCGCGTATACATGGTCTCCGAGCCCCGGGAGTGGGCAACGTGCGATGCCCCCAGTGGCTTGGTGATCAATGGGGCTTCGACGTTCTCCGAGAAGGCCCACACCTCATCCGCGGAGTTTGTGATCAGAGTGCGGGGAGTGGCGAGCCCCATGGAGCGTGCGGTGCGGAGCTGCTGAGGTTTGAATTCCGCGACAGACGCTCTGGACGGGTGATTCATCCACCGGGCGGCGAGACTCATGAGCACGCCGCCGAGGCCGATGCGGGCAGCGCCCCGCGCCCAGTGGGCGTCCGACTCCGACAGCTCGGGGAACCGGAACAGACTCGGCCGGTTCCAGTAGACCGCCTTGATGTCGGCCAGCGCGACGCTCCTGTGCTTGTTGGAGAGCGAGCCAACCCACTGGCCGTCAACGTTGTTGGCCCGTAGCTCCAGTTCGCGAGGGAAGTCAGCGGTATCCATGCGGAACACGGGGATATCGGAAGAGGACAGCCCCTCCACGACGAGATCGGTGCCCGCCTCGAAGGGGCCATCCACTACCAGAACGGTGTTGGTCACTCAATCGCTCCGGGGTCCCCGCCCTCATCGCTCGGCGGAGGGTTTTTGATATCGCCGTCCTGGTTGGTCTTCTGGGACGTGGCCATGGTCGTCAGCGGAGTGCCGTCCTCGAACCTGGCCGTCTGGCTGACGGGGTCATAGACCGGGCGAGGCTGCGGAACCGCGGCCGACGCGGCGGGCCGGAAGTGCGCTCCGGCTAACGCGTACGGGCGGATGCTGCTCGGCGCGGTGCTGACAGGGGCACTGGCCTGAAGGGGAAGGGGCGCAACCAGTTGCATGTTTTTCCTCTCACTCGATGGTTGGGGAAGCGCCTCTCCGGCACTG
>NZ_JAAAYH010000118.1:0-21709 GCF_018035285.1 Streptomyces sp. MK37H
ATACGTCAGGGACTCCTGGCCGCACACCACCGCCACACTCCCGGCGGACTCCCGCGCCCGCGCCTCGAACAGCTCGGTGAGGGTGGTGTCCGGGCGCGCGGCCGGGGTGGCGTCCCCCGGCGGCAGCAACCGGGTCCGCTCCTCGGGCAGGAGGAGGTCCACGGTGCCCAGGGCGCGGTCCGGGCCCGCGGCCGCGAGGGACTCCATCAGCTGGACGAACCGGCGCTGGTGGAGTGCGAGAGCGTCCTCGCCGTAGAGCTCGGGGTTGCCCTCGAAGTCGATGCGCAGCCCCTTCCCCTCGCCCAGGTCGTGGACCACGACCGACAGGTCGTCCACCGGGCCGAGGTTGAGGGTGTGCGGGGTCGCGGGCAGCTCGCCGAAGGTCAGCCCGTGGCCGAACATCATGATGTTGATCTGCGGTCCGACCAGGCGCTGGTCGCCGCCGAGCAGGCCGAGGTCGCGGCGCAGGTCCTCGTAGCGGTAGCGCTGGTGCCGCAGCACCCGCCGCATCGCCCCGGCGACCTGGGTGAGCAGGGCGTCGAAGGTGGACTCGGGCCGTACCGACAGCCGCAGCGGCAGAACGTTGGAGACCATGCCCGGGGTGGCCCGTGCGACCTTGCCGAGCCGGCCGGTCACGGGCAGTCCGACGACGATGTCATCGCCCCCGCCGAGGCTCTGCAGATAGGCGGCGAGGACGGCCGTCACCACGGGCGGCCAGGGGACCCCGGCCCGGTCCCCGGCCTCCCGCAGCGCGCGGGTGGACTCCGGGGAGAGCCAGGTGGTGCCGCGCAGCAGGCGGGTGGGCATGGTGGGGTCCGCGGCCGTCAGGCTGGGCGGCTTGGGGCGGTCGGCGAGCAGGGTGTTCCAGTGCGCCTTGTCCTTGGCGAAGTCCTCCGAGGCGCGGTAGCGCTCGTCGGCGGCCACCAGCTCCGCCAGCGGGGCGAACTCGCTCTCGGGCACCGGGGTTCCGGCCGCCAGGGCGGTGTAGATCTCGGCGGCCCGCCGGGTGACCAGGGCCCCGCTGAAGCCGTCCAGCACGATGTGGTGGCAGCGCAGGTACCACAGGAAGCGGTCGGGGGCGGTCTCGAGGACGGCGAAGCGGACCAGCTCGTCGTCGAGGAGGTTCAGCGGGCGCCGGAAGTCGGCGCGCATCCATGCCTCGGCCGCGGCCTGGGGGTCGTCCTCATGGCTGACGTCGAGGTACTGGACCGTGCCCGTGCCGTCCGGGTCGACCACCTGCCATACGCCCTCGGCGTCCTCGACGAAGCGGGTGCGCAGCGCGTCGGTCTCCCGGACGACCCGGCGCAGCGCCTCCTCCAGGAGGTCGGGGTCGAGTAGTCCCTGGATCTCCAGGTACTGGGCACCGTTGTAGATCGGGTTGTCGGGGTCCAGCCGCTGGGCGTACCACATTCCCGACTGGGCGGCGGTCAGGGGGAGCCGGGTGGTCCGGGCGTCAGGCATGTCTCGTTCATCCTCGGTCGCGGTGAGGCTCGCATATCGGGTGGCGCGCTCTCGCGCGGCGGTGCCAGGAGGCGGGCCCCGGCCCGGGGACGGCCGCACGGATCAGGTGCGGCCGTCCCCCGGGCCCGGCGTGGTGGGGCGGTGGGGTCAGGCGGCGTTCATCGCCTCGACCAGGCTCTTGGGCCGCATGTCGGTCCAGTTCTGGTTGATGTGCGCAAGGCACGCGTCGCGGGTGTCCTCGCCGTGGACGACCGTCCAGCCGGCCGGGACCTCGGCGAACGCCGGCCAGAGGGAGTACTGCTGCTCCTCGTTGACCAGGACGAAGAAGCGGCCCTCGGCGTTCTCGAACGGGTTGCTCATGTCGTGTCTCTCCTTGTTTCGGTTCCCGAAGGGTTTCGGTGCTCCGGGAGGCTCCCGGAGCGGAAGGGCCGGGTTCAGTCGCCGGTGCGGAGCCGCTCCCGGAGGATCGGCCCGATGACCCGCATGGCCACCGGCTGGGTCATCTCGCCGTGGACGCACTCGATGTTGTGGACCTCGACCCGGCCGTCCACGTACCGGTCCCAGGTGTGCGGGTGCAGCCCGAGCTCCTCGCTGGAGCGGGCGGCGCGGAAGAAGACCATGTCGCCGGTGAACCGGTCGGGGGTGAACGCCTCGCTCACCACGGCGAAGTTCCGGTAGATCCGGAACATGTTCTCCGACTGGGCCGCGCTGAGCGTGGCGAAGGGCGAGCCCTCCTCGCGGATGGCCGCCATCACCTCGTCGCGGTCGAGGGGGCCGTCGTGGCCGAGGTCGATGCCCGCGACCTCCAGCAGGTCCAGAAGGAACTGCTGCTGGCTCCACGGCTCGGCGTTGACCGGCGCCGCGTCCATCGGATAGCCGTCCAGGCTCATCAGCAGGGCGACCTCCTCGCCGGACGCCTGGAGCCGGGTGGCGATGCCCTGGGCGATGGGCGCGCCGAGGGACCAGCCGAGCAGGTGGTAGGGGCCGTGCGGCTGGATCTCCCGGATCATTCCGAGGTAGTCCTCGATGGCCTCCTCGATGGACCCGGGCAGTTCGGTGAGGTCCCGGAGCCCCCTGGCCTGGAAGGCGTAGATGGGCCGGTCGCGGTCCACCTCGGGGATGAGCCGGGTGTAGGGCCAGCCGACGCCCGTGCCGGGGTGGACGCAGAACAGCGGGGGCAGGGAGCCCTGCGGCCGGATGGGCAGCAGGACGTCCAGGTCGTCGCCGGGGTCCAGCTCGTACAGCCGCTCGGCCAGGCCCGCGACGGTCGGGGTGTTGAGGACGGTCCGGATCGTGAGGTCCACGCCGAAGGCGAGCCGCACCTGGTTGGCCAGCCGCACCATGAGCAGCGAATGGCCGCCCAGCTCGAAGAAGTTGTCGTCGATCCCGACCCGGGGCAGCCCCAGGACGTCCGCGAACACACCGCACAGGATCTGCTCGCGCACATTGCGCGGGGCGCGGCCCTCGGCGGCGGCGGGTGCCTCCGGGGCGGGCAGCGCCTTGCGGTCCAGCTTGCCGTTTGGGGTCAGCGGCAGCTCGGGCAGCGTCACGAAGGCGGACGGCACCATGTATTCGGGCACCTCGGCCGCCAGGTGGTCGCGCAGAGCCGCCGGGTCCGGCGCGCCACCGGCCGCCGGGGCGACGACGTACGCCACCAGGCGCCGGTCGCCGGGCTGGTCCTCGCGGACGACGACCGCGGTGTGCGCCACCTCGGCGTGGCGGGCCAGCACCGCCTCGATCTCGCCCAGTTCGATCCGGAAGCCGCGCAGCTTCACCTGGTCGTCGGCGCGGCCGAGGAAGTCCAGCGCGCCGTCGGGCCGCCAGCGGGCGACGTCCCCGGTGCGGTACATCCGGCCGCCGTCGGCGGAGAAGGGGTCGGCGACGAACCGTTCGGCCGACAGGCCGGGGCGGCCCAGATAGCCCCGGGCGAGCTGGACGCCCGCCAGGTACAGATCGCCGGGCACCCCGGGCGGCACCGGGCGCAGCGCGTCGTCGAGGACGTACAGCCGGGTGTTCCACACCGGCCGGCCGATGGGCACCGGGCCCGGCGCGGCCGCGCGCTCGCACTCCCAGGAGGTGACGTCCACCGATGCCTCGGTCGGGCCGTACAGGTTGTGCAGTTCGGCGTCCATGGTGCGCAGGAACTCGTCCTGGAGCTCGCGGGGCAGCGCCTCGCCGCTGCACAGGACGCGCCGCAGTCCGGTGCACCGGGCGGCGCCCGGCTCCTGGAGGAACACCTGGAGCATCGAGGGCACGAAGTGGACGGTGGTGATGCCCTCCGCCCGGATCAGCTCGGCCAGATAGGCGGGGTCCTTGTGGCCCTCGGGCCGGGCGACGACCAGCGCCGCGCCTTCCAGCAGCGGCCAGAAGAACTCCCAGACGGAGACGTCGAAGCCCGCCGGCGTCTTCTGCAGCACCCGGTCCTCGGGGCCCAGGCCGTAGCGCGCCTGCATCCAGGCGAGCCGGTTGACGATGCCCTCGTGCGGCACCATCACGCCCTTGGGGCGGCCGGTGGAGCCGGAGGTGTAGATGACGTACGCGGGCGAGGCGGGGTGCAGCGGTGCGCGCCGCTCGCCGTCGGACACATCGCCCTCCGGGAGCCCGGCGAGGGTGTCCAGGGTGCCGGGCGCGTCCAGCGTCAGGACCGGCACGGACTCCCCGACGGGCAGTCCGGCGGCCGTCTCCGTGGTCGTCAGCAGCAGCGCCGGGGCCGCGTCCTCCAGCATGAAGCGGATGCGGTCGGCCGGGTAGCCGGGGTCCACCGGCACATAGGCCGCGCCGGTCTTGACCACCGCGAGCAGCGCCACGACCAGCTCCAGCGAGCGCGGTACGGCGATGCCGACGTGCCCCTCGGGGCCCACTCCGCGCTCGATGAGCAGCCGGGCGAGGCGGTTGGCCCGCGCGTTGAGCTCCGCGTAGCCGAGGGTGGTGCCCTCGAAGACCAGCGCCGGCCGGTCGGGGGTGCGGGCCGCCCGCTCCTCGAACAGCGCGGGCAGGGTGGTGGCGGGCACCTGGTGGGCGGTGTCGTTCCAGCCCCGCAGGATCCGCTCGCGCTCCTCGGCGGTCAGCACGTCGACGTCGGCGATGGAGGTGTCGGGGGCGGCGGCCATCGTCCGCAGCACCCGGACCAGCCGCTCGGCGAGCGCCTCGGCGGTGCCGTGGTCGAAGAGGTCCGTGCTGTAGCGCAGCACGCCGTCGATGCCGTCGGTGCCGCCGTCGGCGAGCAGCTCCTCGCTGAGCTCCAGGCTCAGGTCGAACTTGCTGATGTCCACCGCCACCGGCTGCGGCGTGGCGTTCAGGCCGGGCAGCACCACGTCCGTGTCCGCGGTGTTCTGCAGGGTGAGCAGCACCTGGAACAGCGGGTGGCGGGCCTGGGACCGCTCCGGGTTGAGGACCTCCACCAGCCGCTCGAACGGGACGTCCTGGTGGGCGAACGCGCTCAGGTCCCGCTCCCGGACCCGCTGGATCAGCTCCTTGAAGGTCGGCGCCCCCGAGGTGTCGGTGCGCAGCACGAGCGTGTTGACGAAGAAGCCGATGAGGTCGTCCAGCGCCTCGTCGGTGCGGCCCGCGACCGGGGTGCCGATGGGGATGTCGGTGCCGCCGCCGAGCCGGTCGAGCAGGGTGGCGAGGCCGGTCTGGAGGACCATGAACAGCGTGGCCCGGCCCGCCCGCGCCAGCTGGGCGAGCGAGGCGTGCAGTTCGGGGTCGATCCGGAAGACCACCGCGCCGCCGCGGCCCGAGGCGACGGGGGGCCGGGGCCGGTCCGCGGGCAGGGCCAGCTCCTCGGGGAGCCGGTCCAGACTCTCCTTCCAGTAGGCGAGCTGGCGGGCGATCGGGCTGTCCGGATCGGCCTCCTCGCCCAGCACCTCGCGCTGCCAGAGGGTGAAGTCCGCGTAGTGCACCGGGAGTTCGCGCCAGTCGGGGGCATCGCCGCGCAGCCGCGCCACATAGGCCGTGGACAGGTCGCGGGCGAGCGGGCCCATGGACCAGCCGTCCGAGGCGATGTGGTGGATGGTCACCAGCAGCACGTGGTCGGTCTCGCCCAGGGTGAACAGACGGGCCCGTACGGGGATCGCCGCGGCCAGGTCGAAGTGGGCCGTGACCTCGGCGTTGAGGGCGTCGGGCAGCTCCTCCTCGCGCACCTCGGAGTGGACGAGGGAGATCTCGGCCGAGTCCAGGACGACCTGCCGGGGCACCCCGTCGGTCTCCCGGAACACCGTCCGCAGGCTCTCGTGCCGGGCGACGACGTCGCGCAGGGCGGCCTCGAGGGCGTCCCGGTCCACCTCGCCGGCGAGCCGCATCGCGGTGGGGATGTTGTAGGCGCCGCGGTCGTCGCCGAGGCGGTCGAGGAACCACAGCCGCCGCTGGGCGAAGGACAGCGGGAGCTCCGCGGGCCGCGGCTGCGCGGTCAGCGGGGTACGGGCCGTTCCGGCTCCGGCCAGCAGGCCCGCGAGCCGGGCCGGGGTGGCGGCCTCGAACAGGGAGCGGATGGCCAGCTCCACGCCCAGCGCCGAGCGCACCCGGGACACCAGCCGGGTGGCGAGCAGCGAATGCCCGCCCAGGTCGAAGAAGTTGTCGTCCACGCCGACCCGCTCCACGCCGAGGACCTCGGCGAACAGCCCGCACAGGATCTCCTCCTGCGGGGAGCGCGGCGGGCGGGCCGACGCTCCGGCCACCTCCGGAGCGGGCAGGGCCTTGCGGTCCAGCTTCCCGTTGGCGGTCATGGGCAGTTCGGGCAGGGTGACGAAAGCCGACGGCACCATGTACTCGGGCAGGGTGGCCGCGAGCCGGGTGCGCAGCGCGGCGACGTCGGGGCGGCCCCCGGGGTCGGCGACCACATAGCCGACCAGGCGCCGGTCGCCCTCCTGGTCCTCCCGGACGACCGCGGCCGCGTGGCCCACGCCGGGGTGCGCGGCCATGACCGACTCGATCTCGCCGAGCTCGATGCGGAAGCCGCGCAGCTTGACCTGGTCGTCGGTGCGGCCGAGGCACTCCAGGAGGCCGTCGGGGGTCCACCGGGCGCGGTCCCCGGTGCGGTACATCCGGCTGCCCGCGGGCCCGTACGGGTCGGCCACGAAGCGCTCCGCCGTGAGGCCCGGCCGGTTCAGATAGCCCCGGGCCACACCCTCTCCGGCGAGATACAGCTCGCCGTCGGTGCCGGGGGCGACCGGCCGCAGCCAGCGGTCCAGGACCAGCGCCCGGTAGTTGTGCAGGGGGCGGCCGATGGGCGGCGCCGACTCCACGGGAGCGTCGGTGTCCCACGCCGTGGCGTAGACGGTGGCCTCGGTGGGGCCGTACACATTGGACAGCCGCCCCGCCGACAGGGTCTTCTGGATGTCCACGGCGGCCTGGGTGCCCAGCCGCTCACCGCACAGCAGCACCGTGTCGGCGGTGAGCCGTACGTCCCCCTGGCCGACCAGCTGGGCCAGCGCCGAGGGCACGGCGCTGACCACGGTGCCGGGCAGCTGCGCGGTGGGCCGTTCGGCCAGCGCCAGGAGGTCGTCCAGGACCTCCAGGGTGCCGCCCGACATCAGCGTCCCGAACATCTCGAAGACGGAGACGTCGAAGCTGAGCGAGGTGGTGAACAGCAGCCGGGTCAGCCGCTCGGGGCCCAGGGCGGTGCGCGCCCAGGCCGCGAGGTTGACCACCGCGCGGTGCGGCACGGCGACACCCTTGGGGCGGCCGGTGGAGCCCGAGGTGTAGATGACGTACGCGGGCGAGGCGGGGTGCAGCGGTGCGCGCCGCTCGCCGTCGGCCGGGTCGGTCGCCGGGGCGCTCTCCAGGGCCCGCTCGACCTCGGGGTCGTCGAGGACGACCACCCGGTGGCCGGTGGCGGGCAGGGCCGCGTCGACTCCGGACTCGGTGAGCACCAGCGCCGGGGCGGCGTCCTGGACGATGTACGCGATCCGGTCGGCCGGGTACTTGGGGTCGATGGGCAGATACCCGGCGCCTGACTTGAGCACCGCGAGGACGGCCACCAGGGTGCGGTCGTTGCGCGGCAGCGACAGCGCCACCAGCTTCTCCGGGCCCGCGCCCAGCGAGATCAGGTGGTGGGCGAGCCGGTTGGCCCG
This sequence comes from Streptomyces sp. MK37H, assembly GCF_018035285.1. Classification (NCBI taxonomy): domain Bacteria; kingdom Bacillati; phylum Actinomycetota; class Actinomycetes; order Kitasatosporales; family Streptomycetaceae; genus Streptomyces; species Streptomyces sp. MK37H. The sequence continues at coordinate 7,533 of NZ_JAAAYH010000118.1, forward strand.
CTCATTGAGCTCGGCGTAGCCGAGGGCGGTGTCGCCGTGCACCACCGCGAGGTGGTCCGGGGTGCGCGCCACCTGCTCCTGGAACATCCCGGGCAGGGTCGTGGCGGGCATCTCGCGCGCGGTGTCGTTCCAGTCCAGCAGCACCTGGCGGCGGACGGCGGGGTCGAGCGCGTCCACCCGCCCGACGAGCTGCCCGGGATCGGCCACCACCGCCTCGAAGAACCGGGTGAGCCGGTCGACCAGGGAGGCGACCGTCGCGCGGTCGAACACATCGGGGCGGTAGCCCACCTTGAGCAGCATCGTGGGCCCGGGGGCCATGGCGAGGCTCAGCGGGTAGTGGGTGGCGTCGCGGCCGGAGCCGCCGGTGACCCGGGCGCCGGCGAGGGAGGACTCCACCGTCCCGGAGTCCACCCGGTAGTTCTCGAAGAGGACGAGGGTGTCGAAGAGGGTGCCGACACCGGCCAGGCCCTGGATCCGGGTGAGTCCGAGGTGCTGGTGGTCCATCAGCTCGGTGTGCTGGTCCTGGAGCCGCCCCAGCAGCTGCGCCAGCGTCTCGGCCGGGTCCAGCCGCACCCGCACCGGCAGGGTGTTGATGAACAGCCCCACCATCGTCTCCACCCCCGGGATCTCCGGGGGCCGGCCGGACACGGTGGTGCCGAACACCACGTCGTCACGGCCGGTCAGCGACGCCAGCAGCAGGCCCCACGCGCCCTGCACCACCGTGTTGAGCGTCCAGCCCCGCGACCGCGCCAGCGCCGTCAGGCCCTCGGTCAGCTCGGCGGACAGCGACGCGCTCAGCTCCTCGGGGACCACCTCGGCGTGGCCGGTGGCGCGCGGCGCGAGCAGGGTCGGCTCGGCCAGGCCCGCCAGCGCGGTGCGCCAGGCCGCCTCGGCGGCCTCGGTGTCCTGGCCGGCCAGCCAGGCGAGGTAGTCGCGGTACGGGGTGACCGGCGGCAGGCCCGAGGCGTCCCCGCCCCGGGCGTACAGCTCGAAGAACTCGCCCGCCACGATCGGCGAGGACCAGCCGTCCATGAGGATGTGGTGCTTGGTCAGCACCAGCCGGTGGTCCCGCGGGCCCATCCTGACCAGGGTGAACCGCATGAGCGGCGGCCTGGCCATGTCGAACCGGCGGGTGCGGTCCTCGTCCACGACGCGGCGCGCCGCGTCCTCGCGCCGCTCCTGGTCCGCGATGGTGCTCAGGTCGTGCTCCTGCCAGGGCAGGGGCACCTCGCGCCGGATGACCTGCACCGGGCGCTCCCCGCCCTTGTGCCGGAACCCGGCGCGCAGCACGGCGTGCCGCTTCAGCAGGGCCCGTCCGGCGGCCTTGAGGGCCTCGGTGTCGATGTCGCCCTCGAGGTGGAACACGCTCTGCACGGTGTAGGGGTCGATGCCCTCGGTGTCGTACAGGGCGTGGAACAGCAGTCCCTCCTGCAATGGCCCCAGGGGCAGTACGTCCTCGATCCGGGATTGCTTCACCGGGTGATCCCCCACTCCTCGTCGAGCTCGTCGTCGTCCAACTCGTCCTCGAGTTCGTCGATCTCCTGCTGGCTCAGCGACACCAGCGGCAGGTCCGAGGGTGTGTGGCCGCCGGAGGCGCCGCCCTCGACATGGGTGACCAGGGCCTGGAGCACCTGCGCCCAGACCTCGCTGAGCTCCTTGACCTCGGGCTCGCGGAACAGCGCTCCGGGGAAGGCCCAGGCGACCCGCAGGCGGGGGCCGTCGGCGTGGTCCTCGGTGACCGCGTTGAGGGACAGGGCGTACATCATCGGGGCGTCCTGGTCGGAGAACCCGGGGGCCTTCTCCGGCGCCGCGGCCCAGTCGGCGTACTCCGCGCGGCCCGCCATGTCGAACCGGCCGAGGTAGTTGAAGCCGATCTGGCGGGGCAGGAAGCCGGCCAGGACGGGCTTGGTGTCCAGGTTGAGGTGGCGCAGCAGCCCGAAGCCGAGGCCGTTGTCGGGGATGGAGCGCAGCTGCTCCTTCACGCGCTTGAGCGCGTCCCCGAGGGCCGGCCCGCCCGCCAGGACCTCCCGCCAGTCGAGCGGGCCTGGGTCCAGGCGCACCGGGTGGATGCTGGAGAACCAGCCGACCGTCCGGGACAGGTCCACACCGTCGGTGAACTCCTCGCGGCCGTGGCCCTCCAGGTCCACGAGGACGGCCGGGTGGTCCTCACCGCCGCGCGAGCGCCGCCAGTGGGCGACCGCCAGGGCGAGCGCGGTGAGCAGCACGTCGTTGACGCCCGCGTTGAACGCCGCCGGGACCTTGGTGAGCACGGGCCCGGTCAGCTCCGGCGGCAGGATCTGCCACAGCCCGCCCATGGTGTGGTTCATGTCCTGCGACGGGTCGAGCGGCCGGTCGCTGAGCAGCGGGTCCGGCACGTCCAGGGTGCTGGACCACAGCTGAACCTCCTTGACCCGCCCGGGGGCGTACGCGGAGGCCACCAGGTGTTCGGCCCAGCGCCGATACGAGGTGCCGACCGGCTGGAGTTCGGCCGGGCGTCCCTCCTTGGCCGCCTGCCAGGCCGCCTCCAGGTCGGTCTCCAGGATGCGCCAGGAGACGCCGTCCACCACCAGGTGGTGGATGATCACCAGGAGCCGGCCGGAGGCCTTCGGGCCCGCGTCGAACCAGACCGCCTGGAGCATCCGCCCCTGCTCGGGGGAGAGCCGCGCCCACGCGGTCTCGGCCTCCCTCTCGATGGCGGCCTGGAGGGCCTCCGTGCCCAGCCCCGCGACGTCGACCCGGGTAAGGGACTCGGCCGCGCGCACGGTGCCGCGCGTCGGCACCTCCAGCGACCACTCGCCGCCGCCCTCGGGGCGGGTCAGCCGCATCCGCAGGGCGTCGTGGTGGTCGAGCACGGTCTGCACCGTGGTCTCCAGCAGCTCCTCGCCGAGGTCGGCCGGGACCTGCAGCAGCACCGACTGGGCGTACTTCCCGATCGGGCCGCCGCGGTCGCGCAGCCGGTGGATGATCGGGGTGAGCGGCACCGAGCCGACCCCGGTGTCGGTCCCCTTGCCCACACGCTTGCCGACGGTGCCCGCGTGGGCCGCCAGGGCCTCGACCGTCTTGTGCTGGAAGACGGCCCGCGGGGTGAGCGAGAGCCCGGCCTTGCGGGCCCGGCTGACGAGCTGGATGGAGATGATGCTGTCGCCGCCGAGGTCGAAGAAGCTGTCGTGCACACCGACCTCGGACAGGTCGAGCAGATCCGCGAAGATCTCGCAGAGGATCTCCTCCTGCGGGGTGCGCGGCCCCTGCTTGGTGACCGTGGCGGCGAAGTCCGGCGCGGGCAGCGCCGCGCGGTCCAGCTTGCCGTGCGCGGTCAGCGGCAGCGCGTCCAGCAGGACGACCGCGGCGGGCACCATGTAGTCCGGCACCGCGTCCGCGACCCGGGTCCGGAGCGCCGCCGGGTCGGGGCGGGCGCCCGCGGCGGGCACGGCGTAGCCGACCAGGCGCCGCTCGCCCGGCTGGTCCTCGCGGACGACGACCACGGCGCGCTCCACTTCCGGGTGGCCCGCGAGCACCGTCTCGATCTCGCCGAGCTCGATGCGGAAGCCGCGCACCTTGACCTGGTCGTCGGCGCGGCCGACGTACTCCAGATTGCCGTCGGTGCGGCGGCGGGCGAGGTCGCCGGTGCGGTACATCCGGGCGCCCGGCGCGCCGTACGGGTCGGCGACGAAGCGCTCGGCCGTCAGCGCGGCACGGTTGAGGTAGCCGCGGGCCAGGGCGGTGCCCGCGATGTACAGCTCGCCGGTCACTCCGGGCGGGGCGAGCCGCAGCCCTTCGTCCAGGACGTAGAGGCGCGCGTTGCCCTGCGGGAGGCCGATCGGCACGGGTCCTGACGGGACCTCGGCACCGGGCTCGATACGGAACTCCGCGACGTTGACGGTCCCTTCGGTGGGCCCGTACACGTTCAGCACGGTGGCCCCGGGGTGGCGGGCCCGCCAGTCCTGGAGCGCCTCGCCGAAGAGGGCCTCGCCGCCGAGCAGCAGCTCGTTGTCGGGCGAGAACGTGTCGGGGAGGGCCGCGAGCAGCGGCAGATGGCTGGGGGTGGCCTTCAGGAAGGTCACCGGGCGATCGGCCAGGGCCCGCTCGGCGGCGGGGGCCTCCTCCAGCGCGGCGAGGTGCACCGCGCCGCCGACGACGAGCGGGGTGTAGAGCGCGGTCACCGTCAGGTCGAAGGAGACCGGCGAGTGCAGCAGCGCGGCGCCGGCCGCGCTCGGGTAGGAGCGGCCCGTCCAGTCCAGGTAGTCGGACAGGGAGCGGTGGGTGACGACGACGCCCTTGGGACGGCCGGTGGAGCCGGAGGTGTAGATGACATACGCCGGGTGATCCACCGACAGCGGCGCCAGCCGCTCACCGTCGCCCAGATCCGTCCCGGCCAAGGCCTCGACCCGCGCCCGGGTCTCCTCCGCGTCCAAAACCACCCGCGTCAGACCGTCGGTCTCGGGCAGCCCCGCAGCCGTCGCACTGTCCGTCAGCAGCAGCGCCGGACCCGCGTCGCCCAGCATGTAGGAGATCCGTTCGGCCGGATAGTCCGGATCCACCGGCAGATACGCACCACCGGCCTTCACCACCGCCAGCAACGCCACCACCTGCGACGCCGAACGCGGCAACGCCAGCGCGACAATCCGCTCCGGACCCACGCCCAAGCCCACCAGCAACCGCGCCAGCCGGTTCGCCCGCGTGTTCAACACCCGGTACGACAAGCACTCCTCGCCCTCGATCAGCGCCACCGCATCCGGCGTACGCCCGACCTGGGCCTCGATCAGCGCCGGGAGCGACCGCACCGGCACATCCAGCACCGGACCGTTCCACTCCGTCAGCAGCCGCGAACGCTCCCGCTCGGAGAGGATCTCCACCCGGCCCAGCCGCACCTCCGGATCCGCGACCACCGCCTCCAGCAACCGCACAAACCGCGCCACCATCGCCTCGATCGTCTCCCGGTCGAACAGATCCACGCTGTAGCGGATCTCGCCGTGGACGCCCTCGGCGGCACCGTCGGCGCCATGGCGCTCGGTCAGGTCGACGCTGAGGTCGAACTTGCTGACGGCCACGTCGACGGGCTGCGGCTCGACCGTGATCCCGTCGAGCGCCAGCTGCGGCTCGGGGTTGTTCTGGAGGTTGAGCATCACCTGGAACAGCGGATGGCGGGCGGCCGAACGCTGCGGGTTGATCGCCTCGACCAGCCGCTCGAACGGGACGTCCTGATGCGCGAAAGCGGACAGGTCCGACTCCCGCACCCGGTCCACCAGTTCACGGAACGAGGGGTCGCCCGAGACGTCGGTGCGCAGCACCAGGCTGTTCACGAAGAAGCCGACCAGGTCGTCCAGCGCCTCGTCGGTGCGGCCCGCGACGGCCGTGCCGAGGGCGATGTCCTGCCCGGCGCCCAGCCGCGACAGCAGCCCGGCCAGCGCCGCCTGCACCACCATGAACACACTCGCCCGCGACTCCCGCGCCAATCGCACCAAACCCCGGTGCACCTGCGGCGAGACCCCGAACTCCACCACATCGCCACGACCACTCAGCACCGCCGGACGCGCACGGTCCACCGGCAGCGCCAACTCCTCCGGCAACCCCGCCAGCCGCTCCCGCCAGAACCCCACCTGACGGTCGAACACACTCCCCCCGGTGCCCTCCGCGCCCAGCACCTCACGCTGCCACAGCGCGAAATCCGCGTACTGCACCGGCAGTTCCGGCCACACGGGCGCACGGCCCTCGCGCCGAGCGGTGTACGCGGCGGACAGATCGCGGGCGAGCGGGCTGAGCGACCAGCCGTCCGAGGCGATGTGGTGCATGGTGAGCAGCAGCACATGCTCGCTCTCGGACTGCTCGGTCAGGGAGAACAGATCCGCGCGCAGCAGGACATCGTCCGCGAGGTCAAAGGGGAGCGCCACCGCCGCGCTCAGCGCCTCGCCCAGCCCCTCCCGCGACACCTCGGCCTCGGTGAACGGCACCTCCACCGAGGACCGCACCACCTGCCGCGGCACCCCGTCCACCTCCACGAACACCGTCCGCAGACTCTCGTGCCGCGCCACCACATCAGCCAACGCCGCCCGCAGCGCACCCCGGTCCAGCTCGCCGGACAGGCGCGTGGCGTAGGGGATGTGGTAGGCCGAGGAGCCTTCCTCGATGCGGTTGATCACCCACTGGCCGTGCTGGGCGTGCGACAGCGGCAGCACCTCGGGGCGCACATACGGGCGCACCCCCGGACGCGCGTCGCCCGCGTGGGCGAGCTCGGTCTCCAGCCGGGCCGCGGTGGGCGCCTCGAAGAGCGCGCCCACGGCCAGTTCCACGCCCAGCGCGGAGCGGATCCGCGCCACCAGGCGCGTGGCCAGCAGCGAGTGACCGCCCAGCGCGAAGAAGTCGTCGTCGGGGCCCACCCGGTCCACGCCCAGCACCTCGGCGAACAGACCGCACAGGATCTCCTCGCGCGGTGTGCGCGGCGCGCGACCGCTTCCGCCGGTGACGGCGTCGGGGGCGGGCAGGGCCTTGCGGTCCAGCTTGCCGTTGGCGGACACCGGCAGCCGGTCCAGGGACACGAACGCCGACGGCACCATGTACTCGGGCACCGCCGCGGCCAGGTGGGCGCGCAGGTCCGCGGTGTCGGGGGCGTCCGCCGGGTCCGCGGCGACCACGTAGGCCACCAGCCGCTGGTCACCGGGCCGGTCCTCGCGGACCACGACGGCCGCGGCGGCGATCCGCGGATGGCCGGTCAGGGCGGCCTCGATCTCGCCGAGCTCGATGCGGAAGCCACGCAGCTTCACCTGGTCGTCGGCGCGGCCGAGGAACTCCAGGACCCCCTCGTCCGTCCAGCGGGCCACATCGCCGGTGCGGTACATCCGGCTGCCCGCCGGGCCGTACGGGTCGGCGACGAAGCGCTCGGCGGTCAGGTCGGGCCGGTCGAGGTAGCCCCGGGCGAGCTGCGCGCCGGCGAGGTAGAGGTCGCCCGCGACACCGGGGGCGACCGGGCGCAGCATGGCGTCCAGGACCAGGGTCCGGGTGTTCCAGACCGGGCGGCCGATGGGCACCGGGCCGGGCGCGTGTCCGGCCTCGCACTGCCAGTAGGTGACGTCGACGGACGCCTCGGTGGGGCCGTACAGGTTGTGCAGTTCCGCCGCCGTCAGGACGGAGAAGAACCGCTCGCGGAGCGGGTCGGGAAGCGCCTCGCCGCTGCAGATGACGCGGCGCAGCCCGGTGCACCGCGCGGCGGCCGGCTCCTGGAGGAACTCCTGGAGCATCGACGGGACGAAGTGGAGCGTGGTGACGCCCTGATCGCGCACCAGGTCCGCGAGGTACGCCGGGTCCTTGTGGCCGCCGGGGCGGGCGACGACGAGCGTGGCGCCCTCGGTGAGGGTCCAGAAGAACTCCCACACCGACACGTCGAACCCGGCGGGGGTCTTCTGGAGCACCCGGTCGTCCGCGGCCAGCCCGTACTGCCCCTGCATCCAGGCGAGTCGGTTGACGATGCCCCGGTGCGGCACGACGACGCCCTTGGGGCGGCCGGTGGAGCCCGAAGTGTAGATGACGTAGGCGGGGTGGTCCGGGGTCAGCGGCGCGGTGCGCTCCGCGTCCGCGACGTCGGTGTCCGCGTGGCCCGCCAGGGCCTCGGCCTGCTCCGGCGCGTCCAGCACCAGGACGGGCGCGGCCGTGGTGGGCAGGCCCCCGGCGGTGGCCGCCGTGGTGAGCACCAGGGCGGGCCGGGCCTGGGAGAGGACGTAGGAGGTGCGGTCCTGGGGGTGGTCGGGGTCCACCGGGAGGTAGGCGGCGCCGGTCTTGGTGACCGCGAGCAGGGCGACGATCAGCTCCACCGAGCGCGGCACGGCCAGGGCCACGGTCCGCTCGGGGCCGACGCCCTGGGCGATGAGGTGGCGGGCGAGCCGGTTGGCCCGGGCGTTGAGGTCGGCGTAGGAGACCTCGGTGGACTCGAAGATCACGGCGGGGTGGTCCTGGACGGCCGCCGCGCGGGCCTCGAAGAGCCGCGGGAGGGTGTCGGGCCGCACCTCGTGCGCGGTGTCGTTCCACCGGACCAGTACGCGTCCACGCTCGTCGGCCGCGAGGGCGTCGACGGCGGACACCCGCTGGTCGGGGTCGGCGGCGACGGCCGCGAGGACGCGGGTGAGCCGCGCCGCGGCGGTCTCGGCCGTGGCGCGGTCGACCAGCTCGGGGCGGTGGCCGACGCGCAGCCGGATGCGCTCGCCCGGGTAGGCGATGAGGCTCAGCGGGTAGTGGGTGGCCTCGGCGCCGGAGAAGCCGGAGACCCGCACGCCGTCCACGGTCCGGTCCAGGCCGGACGGGTCGAAGGGGTAGTTCTCGAAGACGGCGAGGGTGTCGAAGAGCGCGCCGGTGCCGGTCTCCCGCTGGATCTGGGTGAGGCCGAGGTGCTGGTGGTCCATCAGCTCGGTGTGCTGGTCCTGGAGCCGTCCGAGGAGCTGCGCCAGCGTCTCGGCCGGGTCCAGCCGCACCCGCACCGGCAGGGTGTTGATGAACAGCCCGACCATGGCCTCGACGCCCGGGAGCTCCGGGGGGCGGCCCGAGACGGTGGTGCCGAAGACCACGTCGTCACGGCCGGTCAGCGAGGCCAGCAGCAGACCCCACGCGCCCTGCACCACCGTGTTGAGCGTCCAGCCCCGCGACCGCGCCAGCGCGGTCAGCCTCTCCGTCAGCTCGGCGGGCAGCTCCAGGCTGAACTCCTCGGGCATCCGGTCCACCCGCTGGCCGGCGCCCGGCACGAGCAGGGTCGGCTCGGTGACGCCGTCGAGAGCGGTGCGCCACGCCTTGGCCGCGGCGTCCCGGTCCTGGCCGGACAGCCAGGCGAGGTAGTCACGGTACGGGGTGACCTTGGGCCGGCCGCTCTCGTCGCCCCGCCGCGCGTACAGCTCGAAGAGGTCGTCGACCAGCAGCGGGAAGGACCAGCCGTCCAGCAGGATGTGGTGCAGGGTGACCAGCAGGCGGTACCGGTCGTCGGCGAGCCGGGCGAGGGTGAAGCGGATCAGCGGCGGTGCCGCGAGGTCGAAGCGGCGTGTGCGGTCCCGCTCGACCAGCTCGTCCAGCGCCGTCTGCCGGGCCTCGTCCGAGCCGCCCCGCAGATCCGCCTCGTGCCAGGGCAGTTCCGCCTCGTGCGGGATGACCTGCACGGGGCGGCTGAGCTTCTCGTGCCGGAACCCGGCCCGCAGATTGGGGTGGCGGCGCAGCAGGGCGGCACCGGCGGCGCGCAGCCCCGCCGGGTCGACCTCGCCCTCGAGGTCGAAGCCCAGCTGCACGGTGTAGGCGTCCACCGACCGCTCGTCGTAGAGGGCGAGGAAGAGCATGCCCTCCTGCAGGGGCGACAGGGGCAGAACGTCGGCAAGTCCCGGCTTGGTCACGAATTCCTCCACTCGGATTCCAAAAGGTCGATCTCCGCCTGCGACAACGACACCAACGGAAGGTCCGAGGGGGTCCAGCCACCGCTCACGGACCGGTCGGACCGGTCCGACAGCGCGTCCAGTGCCGTGAACCAGCCCTCGGCGAGGTCCCGCACCTCGGGCTCGGACAGCACGCCGTCCGGCCACGACCAGGTGGCGGCCAGCCGGGGCCCGTCCACGCCGTCTTGTGTCAGCACATTGATTTCCAGGCAGTGTGCGAGCGGCAGGCCGGGGTCGGCCCCGGCGCCCAGCACGTCCGTCAGGGGGTCGGCGGTCCACTCCGTGCCCGCTCCTCCGGTGTCGGAGGGGGCCGCGAAGCGTCCCAGGTAGTTGAACGAGATCTGCGGTACGGGGCGCGTCGCCAGGGCCCGCGCGGTGTGCGGGTTGAGGTGGCGCAGCAGTCCGTAGCCCAGTCCGTTGTCCGGCAGCGCGCGCAGCTGCTCCTTGACGCGCTTCAGGGCGGCCGTTCCGGGGGTCTGTCCGGGGTCCGGGCGGCCGGGGTCGAGCCGCACGGGGTAGAGGCTGGTGAACCAGCCGACCGTGCGGGAGAGGTCGATGTCCGGGGCGAACTCCTCGCGGCCGTGGCCCTCGAGGTCGATGAGGACGGCGGTGTTGTCACCGCCTTCGCGCCGACGGCGCCAGCCGGTGACCGCGAGGGCCAGTGCGGTCAGCATGACCTCGTTGACCGACGCGCTCAGGGCGGCGGGCACCTCGGTCAGCACCGCGGTGGTGCGCTCGGGGTCCATCGTCAGGGTGAGGGACCGGGCGGTGCCCACGGTGTCCCGGGCGGGGTCGAGGGGGCGTCGGCCGAGGGTGCGCTCGGGCGTGGCGGTCATCCGCTCCCACAGCTCGAGTTCGGCGGTGCGCCGGGGGCTCCGGGCCTCGTCGGCGAGGCGCTCGGCCCAGGTCCGGAACGAGGTGCCCACGGGCTCGAGGGTGGCCGGCCGACCCGTCGCCGCGGCCTGCCAGGCGGCGGTCAGGTCGGGCACCAGGATGCGCCACGAGACGCCGTCCACCACCAGGTGGTGCAGGACGAGCAGCAGCCGCCCGGGCCGGTCCGGTCCGGCGTCGAACCAGACCGACTCGACCATGCCGCCGGTCGCGGGGGCCAGGCGGTCCAGGGCGCGCCCCGACTCGGCGGTGACCCGCTCGGACAGGGCGTCACCGTCCAGCCCCGCCACCTCGACCCGGGTGACGCGGGGCGCGGCCGGGACGGCGCCGGGCTCGGGCACCTCCATGGCCCAACTGGCGTCGGGCGTCCGCCGTGTCAGCCGCATCCGGAGCACGTCATGGTGGTCCAGCACGGTCTGGAGGGCGTCCTGGAGGCGGGTGAGCCCCAGGTCCGCCGGGACCCGCAGCAGCATGGTCTGGCTGAAGCGGTCCACGGGGCCGCCCCGTTCGCGCTGCCAGGTGATGATCGGCGTCTCCCGGATCGGGCCGACGCCGCTGTCCCCGGCGGCGGGGCGGCTCGTCCCCTCGGCCTCGCGGGCGACGGCCGCGAGCGCCTCGACCGTGCGGTGCCGGAAGACATCGCGCGGGGTGATGACGAGCCCCGCCTTGCGGGCCCCGCTGACGAGCTGGATGGAGACGATGCTGTCGCCGCCGAGGTCGAAGAAGCTCTCCTCGACGCCCACCTCGGCCACCCCGAGTACCTCGGCGAACAGCCGGCGCAGAGTCTCCTCGCGCGCCGTGGCGGGGGCGCGCCCCGGGGCGGCGGCGGTGCGGTCGGGCTCGGGCAGGGCCTTCTGGTCCAGCTTGCCGTTGGGAGTCAACGGCAGGTGATCCAGTGCCACGACCGCGCTCGGCACCATGTACTCGGGCAGCGCGGCGGCCACGTGCTTGCGCAGGATCTGCTGGTCGGGCCGCGCTCCACCGGGCTCGGGCACGATGTAGCCGACGAGCCGGCGATGGCCGGGGCGGTCCTCGCGGACGACGACCACGGCGCGCTCCACGTCCGGATGGCCCGCGAGCACGGTCTCGATCTCGCCGAGCTCGATGCGGAAGCCGCGCAGCTTCACCTGGCCGTCGGCGCGGCCGACGTACTCCAACTGGCCGTCGGCGCCCCAGCGGACGAGGTCGCCGGTGCGGTACATCCTGGCCCCCGGCGGCCCGTACGGGTGGGCCACGAACCGCTCGGCGCTGAGCCCGGGGCGGCCGAGATAGCCGCGGGCGAGCCCGTCACCGGCGATGTACAGCTCGCCGACCACGCCCACGGGGACGAGCCGCAGCCGCTCGTCGAGGACGAGGGCGCTGGTGTTCCACACCGGGCGGCCGATCGGCGGGGCCCCGGCGCCGGGGGCGAGGGGGCCGCTGGTGGTGGCGGCGACGGTGGATTCCGTCGGCCCGTAGGCGTTGACCATGCGGCGCCCGGACGACCAGCGCTCCACCAGTTCGGCGGGGCATGCCTCGCCACCGACGATGAGGGTGCGGAAGTCGGTCAGGCCCGTGGGGGTCACCCCGGCGAGGGCGGCGGGCGGAATGAGGGCGTGGGTGATCCCCTGCCCGGCCAGGACGTCGGTGAGGGTCTCGCCGACGAGCGGCCCGGGCGGCGGGACGACCAGGGCCGCACCGTGCGGGAGGGCCATGCACACCTCAAGCACCGCCGCGTCGAAGCTCGGCGAGGCGAACTGCAGCACCCGGCTGTCGGGGGTGACGAAGAACCGCTCCGCCTCCGCCCCGGAGAAGGCGGCCAGGCCGTGGTGGGTGACGACGACGCCCTTGGGGCGGCCGGTGGAGCCGGAGGTGTAGATGACATACGCCGGGTGATCCACCGACAGCGGCGCCAGCCGCTCACCGTCGCCCAGATCCGTCCCGGCCAGGGCATCGACCCGCGCCAGAGTCTCCTCCGCGTCCAAAACCACCCGCGTCAGACCGTCGGTCCCGGGCAGCCCCGCGGCCGTGGCACTGTCCGTCAGCAGCAGCGCCGGACCCGCGTCGCCCAGCATGTACGAGATCCGCTCGGCCGGATAGTCCGGATCCACCGGCAAATACGCACCACCGGCCTTCACCACCGCCAGCAACGCCACCACCTGCGACGCCGAACGCGGCAACGCCAGCGCGACAATCCGCTCCGGACCCACGCCCATCCCCACCAGCAACCGCGCCAGCCGGTTCGCCCGCGCGTTCAACACCCGGTACGACAAGCACTCCTCGCCCTCGATCAGCGCCACCGCATCCGGCGTACGCCCGACCTGCGCCTCCACCAGCGCCGGAAGCGACCGCACCGGCACATCCAGCACCGGACCGTTCCACTCCGTCAGCAGCCGCGAACGCTCCCGCTCGGAGAGGATCTCCACCCGGCCCAGCCGCACCTCCGGATCCGCGACCACCGCCTCCAGCAACCGCACAAACCGCGCCACCATCGCCTCGACCGTCTCCCGGTCGAACAGATCCACGCTGTACTCGACGACACCCTCGATCCCGGCCGGTGTGTCCTGCGCCTCGTGGCGCTCGACGAGGTCAAACGTCAGGTCGAACTTGGCGGTGGACGTGCGCAGTTGGCGGATTCGCGCGTCGATACCCGGCAGGTCCAGCTCGGGGTCCGGGTTGTTCTGGAGGGCGAGCATCACCTGGAACAGCGGATGGCGGGCGGCCGAACGCTGCGGATTGACCACCTCGACCAGCCGCTCGAACGGCACGTCCTGATGCGCGAAGGCCGACAGGTCCGACTCCCGCACCCGGTCCAGCAGCTCACGGAACGACGGGTCGCCCGACACATCCGTGCGCAGCACCAACGTGTTCACGAAGAACCCGACCAGGTCGTCCAGCGCCACGTCATTGCGGCCCGCGACGGCCGTGCCCACCGCGATGTCCTGCCCGGCGCCCAGCCGCGACAGCAGCCCGGCCAGCGCCGCCCGCACCACCATGAACACACTCGCCCGCGACTCCCGCGCCAACCGCACCAACCCCCGGTGCACCTGCGGCGAGACCCCGAACTCCACCACGTCACCACGCCCGCTCAGCACCGCCGGACGCGCACGGTCCACCGGCAGCGCCAACTCCTCCGGCAACCCCGCCAGCCGCTCCCGCCAGAACCCCACCTGACGGTCGAACACACTCCCCTCGGCACCCTCCACGCCCAGCACCTCACGCTGCCACAGCGCGAAATCCGCGTACTGCACCGGCAGTTCCGGCCACTGCGGAGCCCCGCCGGCGAGGCGGGCGCGGTAGGCCGCGGTGAGGTCGGTCGAGAGCGGAATCAGCGACCAGCCGTCGGCCACGATGTGATGCATGGTCAGCAGCAGCACATGCTCGGCCTCGGACTGCTCGGTCAGGGAGAACAGATCCGCACGCAGCAGGACATCGTCGGCCAGGTCGAACGGCCGGGCCACCGCCGCGCTCAGCGCCTCGCCCAGCCCCTCCCGCGACACCTCGGCCTCGGTGAACGGCACCACCGCCGAGGACCGCACCACCTGCCGCGGCACCCCCTCGACCTCCACGAACACCGTCCGCAGACTCTCGTGCCGCACCACCACATCAGCCAACGCCGCCCGCAGCGCCACCCGGTCCAACGCACCGGAGAGGGTGATCTCGAAGGCCAGGTTGTAGGTGGCGCCACCGCCCTCGAGGCGGTCGAGGAACCACAGGCGCTGCTGGGCGTGGGACAGGGGCAGCACCGTGGGACGTTCATAGCGGTGCACGCCGTCCCGGGCCACGGCTGCCGAAGAGAGGGCTTCGGCCACCCCCGCGGGCGTGGCGGCCTCGAAGAGCTCGCCGACGGTCAGCTCGGCGCCCAGCTCCGAGCGGATCCGGGACACCAGGCGCGTGGCCAGGAGGGAGTGC
>NZ_JAAAYH010000119.1:0-21675 GCF_018035285.1 Streptomyces sp. MK37H
AGCCCCAAGAGGCCAAGCCCCCGCCGCGCAGCCCAGACACATATCGGCCCCTGCCCGAACGAGCAGGGAAGGGGAAAGCCAGGGCCCGCCCCGGATCCCGGGGGCGAGCCCCCCGCCAGGCGGCACAGACGCATATCGGTACCGCGAGACGCGACTCCGCCGCCTGCGGGGCTCCGCACCAGGACCCAGCCCCAAGGGGCCAAGTCGCTGCCGCGCGGCGCAGACGCATATCGGCCCCTGCGGGAAGGGGCGGGGAAGGGGAAAGATCCGCCGGACACCCCGTAGGGTCCCCACATGATCGCGACGCTTCAATGCACCGTCATCGACTGCCCCGACCCCGCCGCGCTGGCCGCCTTCTACGGCAAGATCCTGGGCTGGCGGGTGAACGACAGCGATCCCGAGTGGGCGACCCTGACGGCCGAGGACGGCCGTAAGCTGGCCTTCCAGCTGGCGCCGGACCACCAGGCGCCGCGCTGGCCGGATCCGGCCCACCCGCAGCAGATCCATCTGGACTTCGACGTGGAGACGCGCGCGGACGCGGAGCGGGCGCAGCAGGAGCTGATCGAGCTCGGGGCGACGTTCCTGCACGACAGCGGCGGGGAGCGGGCGGGGTTCCGGGTCTTCAACGATCCGGCCGGGCACCCGTTCTGCATCTGCTACGGACAGACACAACTGAGCTGACGGCGACGCTGATGGAGCTCATAGAGGAGCTCATGCGGCTGGCCGGGGCCGGCACGGTGGCCGGGCCCCGGTCAGCTCCCGTCGAAGGCGATGCTGAGGAGGGGTCAGCCGCCGAGCTGGGTCGCGCCCGCCTTGATGTCCTTGGCGAAGGTGCTCACCTCGGTGTAGACGCCGGGCTTACCGGGCCGTGCGCAGCCCTCGCCCCAGCTGACGATGCCGACCTGGATCCACTGGCCGCTGTCGTCCTTGCGGAACATCGGACCGCCGGAGTCGCCCTGGCAGGTGTCCACGCCGCCCTGAGCCATCTTCCCGGCGCAGATCTCCTCGCCGGGGACGAGCTCGTCGTACGCGGACTTGCAGGTGGCGTCGTCGACGAACGGCACGGTGGCCTTGAGCAGGTAGCGCTGCTGGCCGCCGCCCTCGACCGCGGCGCCCCAGCCGGCCACGGTGAAGTCGCCCTTGTTGTAAGCCGTGGTCTCGGCGATCTTCAGGGTGGGCTGGTTGATCGGCTTGGCGAGCTTGATGAGCGCCCAGTCCTTGCCGGTGCCGTTGTAGCCCGGGGCCTGGAGCACCCGGGTGGACTTGACCTTGATGGCGCTCGAGCTCTGGAGGTCCACGACGCCCGCGGTGGCCGTGATGGAGGTGTTGGCGCCGGAGCCGTCCACACAGTGGGCGGCGGTGAGCACGATGTCCTGGGTGTAGAGGGCGCCACCACAGCCCATGGACAGCCGGACCATGAAGGGGAATTCGCCCTGGGCGGCGCGGGTGCCGCCGACCACGGAGGGGCTCGGCTCGGGGCCGGTGGGCTGGGCGTTGGCGCTGCCGGGGGTGAGGCTGAAGGCGGCGAGGGCGACCGCGCCGAGGGCCGAGGCTCTCTTGATGTGCTTCAGCGTGTTCCGCAACGGACTGTCCTTTCGTGGGGGGTTCGGGGGCGCATGTCAGGCTCATGCCAAGCATCGATCCGCGGCTCCGCCGCATGACAAAAATCCGGAAACCTCTCCGAAATCCCGTGGATGAGCCGGTAAAACGCCCTGTGATTATGTGGACCGGGTGAACGGGGTGACAAGGGTCGGTTTCCAGCCAGCGCGGCCTACCCACTGCCCCGCCGAACGACCGTAAGGTTGACGTGAGACAGGGCGCACGGCTGGCGACGGGCACGGGGTGACGGCGTGGCGGCACCGGGCAGCGACATCGAGCACGGCTATCCCCACCTGGACACCGTCCGGGCCGCGATCACCGCGCTCTACCACCGCCTGTCCCGCGACACGGTGGACACCTTCGGACTCAGCGTGGTCCCCGGCGATGTGGCCTTCGCCGACCAGGACGACCTCTACCTGGGCGTCCAGCGGGTGGCCCGGGTCATGGTGCAGCACCTGCGGCTGCCGGACGCCCGGATGATCGTGAGCTTCCGGGAGATGCGGCACGCGGGAAACGTGGAGCTGGCCGCGGGCCCGGAGTACTTCATCGAGCTCAACTCCCGCTTCAAGACCCACCGTCGGGACATCGGCGCGGCCCTGGCCCATGAGGTCACGCATGTGTATCTGCACCGCCTGGACCTGTCGTTCCCCGGCACACGGGACAACGAAATCCTCACCGACACCACCGCCGCCTATCTCGGCACGGGCTGGTTGCTGCTCGACGCCTACCGCCAGGACTCGGTTTCCAGCCAGAAACTGGGCTATCTGACACCGGAGGAGTTCGGCTACGTCCTGGCCATGCGCGCGCTGCTCTTCGACGAGGACCCCTCCCCCTGGTTCACCTCTCCGCAGGCGTACGAGGCGTACACCAAGGGGCTGGAGCTGGCCCGCCGCGAGCAGGCCCGGCCGCCGCTCACCACCGCCGGCTGGACCGGCCGCCGCCGCTACGCCAAGGACCGCCGGTCGGCCCAGTCCGGCCACCCCTCCCCCACCGGAGGGGACTACGCCTTCGACGCCGGCCCTCCGCTGAGCGTCTCCTTCCCCTGCCCGACCTGCCGTCAGCGCATCCGGGTCCCGGTGCGCGGACGACTGCGGGCCCGCTGCGGGCTGTGCCGCACGGTGCTGGAGTGCGACACGTGACGCGGCACCTGGCCACGTGACGCGGCACCTGACCACGTGAACGCGGCTGCTGACGCGGCGCCGGTCCGTGGCGCCGTACGGACCTGGAGTGCGCTCGACGTCGTACGCTCGCCTGCATGAGCCCCTCCATCGCCACCAACACCCAAGTCGGCCTCGACGAGCTGCTGGAGTTCGTACGCCCGCGCCACCGTGCGCTGCTGATGACCCGCCGGACGGATGGCTCGCCCCAGGCGTCCCCGCTGACCTGCGGAGTCGATGACTCCGGCCGGATCGTCATGTCCACCTACCCCGAGCGCGCCAAGGTGCGCAACGCCAAGCGCGACCCCGCCGTGAGCCTCGTCGTGCTGTCCGACGAATGGAACGGCCCGTGGGTGCAGATCGACGGCACCGCCGAGGTGATCGACACCCCGGAGTCCGTCGAGCCGCTGGTCGAGTACTACCGCAATATCGCGGGCGAGCACCCCGACTGGGACGAGTACCGCGAGGCCATGCGCAAGCAGGGCAAGTCGCTGATCCGGGTCACCCCCGAGCGCTGGGGCCCGGTGGCCACGGGCGGCTTCCCGGCCCGGCTGGTGGAGGACGAGGGCTGACGGCGCCCGGCGGTGTTCAGCACTTCCCCGCGCGCCCGTAGAGCACGATCCGCATCCCGGTGACGTCCCTGACGGCGCATCGGTGGAAGTGCTCCGCGAGCACCTGCCGTTTCACCCGCTCCTGAGGGGTGTCGTCCAGCGGCTGGCCGGGCGGGTCGTTCACCGTGACGATCCGCCCGGCCGTCAGCATCCGGGCCCGGATCAGCGGTGCGGGCAGTTCGATGCCGTGCAGGGTGCCCGAGGGGATCGCGTGCCGGGCCGGCGCCAGCTCCCGCAGGCCCCGGAAATGCCCCGGGCTGGACATGATCGGCTCCCGGCGCCGGGCGGGCAGGAAGAGCACCCCGTCGCCGGGTCGGCTCAGCTCCCGTACGGCGCGCGCGGCCGCGAGGGGGTCGTCGAGCCGGCTCTGCGGGGTCCGCAGATGGAGGGAGTACGGCAGCAGGGCCACCACGGCGGCCACCGCCAGCCCTCCGGCCAGCGCCCGTGGGGCGGCGACGGTGCGCGACAGCGCGTCCAGCCGGGCCCTGATCAGCAGCGCGAGACCGACGTAGGCGTAGAGCACATACCGGTCGACGTAGAGCGGATGGAGATACGACACCACCAGCAGCGCGGCCGGGGGCAGGATCAGCAGCCCGAGCGCGAGGTCGCGCAGCGGGACGGGCCCGCGCGCGGGCAGGGGCCCCCGGGCGCAGCCGAGGCCCGCCAGGGCGAGCGCGCCGAAGCCGAGCAGCTCGGGCGGGCCCGGCGGGGAGATCCAGCCGACCAGCGCCGCCTGCTGCTGACTGACGATCACCAGCGGCGCCAGCACCACCGCCACCACGGCGGCCGCCTGCCCCCACGCCCAGCCGAAGCGCGCGCCCACCCGGGCCCGGTACAGCGCGACGCCGTGCGCGGCGACGGCCAGGATCGCGAACTCGTGCAGCAGGCAGGCCAGCGAGGCGACGGCGGCGTATCCGGCCCAGGAGCGCTTGCGGGGCCTGGCCACGGCGCTCAGCAGCAGATGCGTGGCCGCGACGACGGCGGCGCAGACCAGGGCGTAGCGGGCGAAGCCTCCAGTGTTCCACCCCCGGCCACGCGTGGTCCGGTGACGAGACGGTGAGCGGCTTGGATGGCGTCCGTCCCGCCCGCCAGGCGGATCCGGCCGCCGCCCATCAGCAGCAGGTAGTCGCAGACGCCGTCGAGTTCGGCGAGCACATGGGTGGAGATGACCACGCCGGTGCCGCGCTCGGCGGCCTCGGCCATCAGGGCGCCCATCATCCGGCGGCGGCGCAGTGAGTCCTGATCGGCCATCGGCTCGTCCAGGAGCAGCAGATCGGCGCGCTTGCCGAGGGCGAGGGCGAGGGCCACACAGGTGCGCTGGCCGCCGGAGAGCGAGCCGACCCGGGCGGACAGCGGCACATCGGCCTCCGCCACCACCCGTTCGGCGGCCCTCTGGTCCCAGCGGGGGTTGAGCTCCCGGCCCAGGCGCAGGGTGTCGGCCACGGAGAAGCGCGGGTAGAGCGGCTTGTCCTGGGCGACGAAGGCGATGCGCTCACGGGTTACGGGATCGGCGGCGGGCCGGCCGAAGACCCGCAGGGTGCCGGTGGTCGGGGTCAGCAGCCCGGCGGCGAGGGACAGCAGGGTGCTCTTGCCGGAGCCGTTCGGGCCCACCAGAGCGCAGATCCGCCCGGCGGGCAGCCGGAAGGCGACGTCTCTGAGGGCCCAGCCGCGTCGGTACTTCCTGCCCAGCCCGGACGCCTCCAGCGCGCCGGACGCGTCGATCTCGTCGGTCACCCGTTCTCCTCGTGTCCACGCTCGCCGGGGGCGGTGGTCTCACCGAAGCGCTCTTCGAGGACCGAGGCCACCAGCGCCGTCACGTCCTCGCGGTCGAGCCCGGCGGCGCAGGCCCGGTCGGTCCAGTCGGCGAGCTCCGCGCGCAGCGGTGAGTCCGCGGCGGCGCCGGGCCGGGCCAGCGACCGGCGGACGAAGGTGCCAAGCCCCGGCCGGGGCTCGACCAGCCCTTCGCGCTCCAGCTCGCGGTACGCCTTCAGGACGGTGTTGGGGTTGATGGCGGTGGCCGCGACGACCTCCTTGGCCGTGGGCAGCCGGTCGCCGGGCTCCAGCAGTCCGAGGCGGAGCGCCTGTTTGGTCTGCTGGACGATCTGCAGATAGGTGGCGATGCCGCTGCGCCGGTCGATGCGGTACTCGACCATCCGCCCTCCACCACCCTTTCACTAATCAGTTAGTGGAATGATGGTGGAGGGCGCCCGAGGGAATGTCAGCCGACCTGGTCAGCCGACCTGGTCAGCCGGCCCGGTGAGTCGGCCCGGGAGAACGTCAGCCGAAACGCCACGCGGCGCCTTCCCCCGGTCGGGATGGGGAAGGCGCCGCGCGGCCGGTCCGTACGCCGTTGTACGGGCGGAGATCCGGGAAAGCCGGGAGACCGGGTCAGACCATGAGGGCCCGGTCGGTGGGGCGGATCGGGGCGGGCAGCTCGCTGGCCCCGGCCAGATAGCGGTCCACCCCGCGCGCAGCGGAGCGGCCCTCGGCGATGGCCCAGACGATCAGCGACTGGCCGCGGCCCGCGTCACCGGCCACGAAGACACCCGGCACATTGGTGGCGAAGTCGGCATCGCGCGCGATGTTGCCGCGCTCGTCCAGCTCCAGGCCGAACTGCTCGACCAGGCCGTTCTTCTGGTCGGTGCCGGTGAAGCCCATGGCGAGGGTGACCAGCTGGGCCGGGATCCTCCGCTCGGTGCCCGGCTTCTGCTCCAGCTTGCCGTCCTTGAACTCCACCTCGATCAGATGCAGCCACTGGACATTGCCGTCCTCGTCGCCCTCGAAGTGGGTGGTGGAGACGGAGTAGATCCGCTCGCCGCCCTCCTCGTGTGCCGAGGTGACCTTGTAGAGCATCGGGAAGGTCGGCCAGGGCTGGCCCGCGGGCCGCTCCTCGCCCGGCCGGGGCATGATCTCCAGCTGGGTGACGGAGGCGGCGCCCTGCCGGTGGGCGGTGCCGACGCAGTCCGCGCCGGTGTCGCCACCGCCGATGACCACGACGTGCTTGCCCTCGGCGGTGATGGGGGACGTGGTGAGGTCGCCCTCCTGCACCTTGTTGGCGAGCGGCAGGTACTCCATCGCGAAGTGGATGCCGTTCAGCTCCCGGCCCGGGACCGGCAGATCGCGCGAGGTGGTGGCGCCGGCCGCGATGACCACGGCGTCGTACCGCTTGCGCAGCTTGGCGGCGTCGATGTCGCGGCCGATCTCGGTCTCGGTGCGGAACTTGGTGCCCTCCGCGCGCATCTGCTCGATACGGCGGTTGATGTGCCGCTTCTCCATCTTGAACTCGGGGATGCCGTAGCGCAGCAGCCCGCCGATGCGGTCGGCCCGCTCATAGACGGCGACCGTGTGACCGGCCCGGGTCAGCTGCTGGGCGGCGGCCAGGCCCGCCGGGCCCGAGCCGATGACGGCGACGGTCTTGCCGCTGAGCCGCTCGGGCGGCTGCGGGGTGACGTCACCGGAGTCCCACGCCTTGTCGATGATGGTGACCTCGACGTTCTTGATGGTCACCGCCGGCTGGTTGATGCCGAGCACACAGGCCGACTCGCACGGGGCGGGGCACAGCCGCCCGGTGAACTCCGGGAAGTTGTTGGTCGCGTGCAGCCGCTCGCTGGCCTCGCGCCAGTCCTCCCGGTAGGCGTAGTCGTTCCACTCGGGGATGAGGTTTCCGAGCGGACAGCCGTTGTGGCAGAACGGGATGCCGCAGTCCATGCACCGGCCGGCCTGCTTGCTGATGATCGGCAGCAGCGAGCCGGGGACGTAGACCTCGTTCCAGTCCTTGACGCGCTCGTCCACCGGGCGGGTCTTGGCGACCTCGCGGTCAGTGCTCAGGAAGCCCTTGGGGTCAGCCATTGATCGCCGCCTCCATCATCTTCTCGTGGGTCTCGGACTCGGAGAGCCCGGCACGCTCGGCGGCGTCCTTGGCGGCGAGCACGGCCTGGTACGTAGCGGGGATGATCTTGCTGAAGCGGGTGCGGGCGGTCTCCCAGTCGTCGAGCAGCGCGCCCGCGACGGTGGAGCCGGTCTCCTCGTGGTGGCGGCGCACCGCGTCGTGCAGCCACCGCTGGTCGGTGTCGTCCAGCGTGCCGACGGCGTCCCGCAGATCGACGTTGACGTTGTCCGGGTCGAGGTCGATCACATACGCGATACCGCCGGACATCCCGGCGGCGAAGTTACGGCCGGTGGGGCCGAGGACGACCGCGTGACCGCCGGTCATGTACTCACAGCCGTGGTCGCCCACGCCCTCGGAGACGACCGTGGCGCCGGAGTTGCGGACGCAGAACCGCTCGCCGACCCGGCCGCGCAGGAACATCTCGCCGCCGGTCGCGCCGTACGCGAGGGTGTTGCCCGCGATCGTCGAGTACTCGGCGAGGTGGTCCGCGCCCCGGTCCGGGCGGACGATCACACGGCCGCCGGACAGGCCCTTGCCCACGTAGTCGTTGGCGTCGCCCTCGAGCCGCAGCGTGACACCGCGGGGCAGGAACGCGCCGAAGGACTGGCCGGCCGAGCCGGTGAAGGTGATGTCGATGGTGTCCTCGGGCAGGCCCCCGCCACCGAACGTACGGGTCACCTCATGGCCGAGCATGGTGCCGACGGTCCGGTTGATGTTGCGGATCGCGACCTGGGCCCGGACCGGCTCGGCGGCCTCGGCGCTCTCGGCGTTCAGCGCGTCGGCCGCCAGTTTGATCAGCTGGTTGTCGAGCGCCTTGGCCAGGCCGTGGTCCTGCTCGATCGCCTGGTGGCGGACGGCGCTCTCGGGCAGTTCGGGCACGTACAGCAGCGGGGCGAGGTCCAGGCCCTGCGCCTTCCAGTGCTGGACGGCGCGGGTGGTGTCCAGCAGCTCGGCGTGGCCGATGGCCTCCTCCAGGGAGCGGAAGCCCAGCTCGGCGAGGAGCTCGCGGACCTCCTCGGCGATGAACTGGAAGAAGTTCACCACGAACTCGGCCTTGCCGCTGTAGCGCTCGCGCAGCACCGGGTTCTGGGTGGCGATGCCGACCGGGCAGGTGTCCAGGTGGCAGACGCGCATCATGACGCAGCCGGAGACCACCAGCGGCGCGGTGGCGAAGCCGTACTCCTCGGCGCCGAGCAGCGCGGCGATCACCACGTCACGGCCGGTCTTCAGCTGGCCGTCGGTCTGCACCACGATACGGTCGCGCAACCCGTTGAGCAGCAGCGTCTGCTGGGTCTCGGCGAGGCCGAGCTCCCAGGGGCCGCCCGCGTGCTTGAGCGAGGTGAGCGGCGAGGCGCCGGTGCCGCCGTCGTGGCCGGAGATCAGCACCACATCGGCGTGGGCCTTGGAGACGCCCGCGGCCACCGTGCCGACACCGACCTCGGAGACCAGCTTGACGTGAATCCGGGCCTGCGGGTTGGCGTTCTTCAGGTCGTGGATCAGCTGGGCGAGATCCTCGATCGAGTAGATGTCGTGGTGCGGCGGCGGGGAGATCAGGCCGACGCCCGGAGTGGAGTGCCGGGTCTTGGCCACCCACGGGTAGACCTTGTGGCCGGGCAGCTGGCCGCCCTCGCCGGGCTTGGCGCCCTGGGCCATCTTGATCTGGATGTCATCGGAGTTGACCAGGTATTCGCTGGTCACGCCGAAGCGGCCGGAGGCCACCTGCTTGATCGAGGAGCGGCGCGCCGGGTCGTGCAGCCGGTCGGAGTCCTCGCCGCCCTCACCGGTGTTGGACTTGCCGCCCAGCTGGTTCATGGCGATGGCGAGGGTCTCGTGCGCCTCCTGGGAGATGGAGCCGTACGACATGGCGCCGGTGGAGAACCGCTTGACGATCTCGCTGACCGGCTCGACCTCGTCGATCGGGATCGAGGGGCGCTCGCCCTTGAAGGAGAACAGACCGCGCAGCGTCATCAGCCGCTCGGACTGCTCGTTCACCCGCTCGGTGTACTTCTTGAAGATGTCGTAGCGGCGCGACCGGGTGGAGTGCTGGAGCCGGAAGACCGTCTCGGGGTCGAAGAGGTGCGGCTCGCCCTCGCGACGCCACTGGTACTCGCCGCCGATCTCCAGCGTGCGGTGGGCGGAGGGGACGCCGGAGGCGGGGTACGCCTTGGCGTGGCGGGCGGCCACCTCCTTGGCGACGACGTCCAGGCCCGCGCCGCCGATCTTGGTGGCGGTGCCGTGGAAGTAGGTGTCCACGAAGGACTCGTCCAGGCCGACGGCCTCGAAGACCTGCGCGCCACGGTAGGAGGCCACGGTCGAGATGCCCATCTTGGACATGACCTTCAGGACGCCCTTGCCGAGCGCCTTGATGAGGTTCTTGATCGCGGTCTCGGCCTCGACACCGGGCAGGAAGGTGCCGGCCCGGACCAGGTCCTCGACCGACTCCATGGCCAGATACGGGTTGACGGCCGCGGCTCCGTAGCCGATCAGCAGCGCGACATGGTGCACCTCGCGGACGTCGCCCGCCTCGACCAGCAGCCCCACCTGGGTGCGCTGCTTGGTGCCGATGAGGTGATGGTGGACCGCGGAGGTGAGCAGCAGCGAGGGGATCGGGGCGTGCTCGGCGTCCGAGTGGCGGTCGGAGAGGACGATCAGCCGGGCGCCGTCCTCGATGGCACGGTCGGCCTCGGCGCAGATCTCGTCCAGCCGGGCGGCGAGCGCCTGACCGCCGCCACCGACCCGGTACAGGCCCGAGAGGTTCGCCGCCTTGAGGCCCGGCATATCCCCGTCGGCGTTGATGTGGATGAGCTTGGCCAGCTCATCGTTGTCGATCACCGGGAAGGGCAGGGTGACGCTGCGGCAGGAGGCCGAAGTCGGCTCCAGCAGATTGCCCTGCGGGCCCAGCGAGGAGATCAGCGAGGTGACCAGCTCCTCGCGGATCGCGTCCAGCGGCGGGTTGGTGACCTGCGCGAACAGCTGGGTGAAGTAGTCGAACAGCAGCCGCGGCCGCTCGGAGAGGGCGGCGATCGGCGAGTCGGTGCCCATCGAGCCGATCGGCTCGGCGCCGGCCTTGGCCATCGGCGCGAGCAGGACGCGCAGCTCCTCCTCGGTGTACCCGAAGGTCTGCTGACGGCGGGTGACCGAGGCGTGGGTGTGCACGATGTGCTCACGCTCGGGAAGGTCGGCCAGGTCGATCAGACCGGCCTCGAGCCACTCGCCGTACGGCTGCTCGGCGGCCAGCTCGGCCTTGATCTCGTCGTCCTCGATGATGCGGTGCTCGGCGGTGTCGACCAGGAACATCCGGCCCGGCTGCAGCCGGCCCTTGCGGACCACCTTGGCCGGGTCGATGTCCAGGACGCCGACCTCGGAGGAGAGCACGACCAGACCGTCGTCGGTGACCCAGTAGCGCCCGGGCCGCAGACCGTTGCGGTCCAGCACGGCGCCGACCTGGACGCCGTCGGTGAAGGTGACACAGGCCGGGCCGTCCCAGGGCTCCATCATCGTGGAGTGGTACTGGTAGAAGGCGCGCCGGGCCGGGTCCATGGAGGGGTGGTTCTCCCACGCCTCGGGGACCATCATCAGCACCGAGTGCGGCAGCGAGCGGCCGCCGAGGTGGAGCAGCTCCAGGACCTCGTCGAAGGTCGCCGAGTCGGAGGCGTCCGGGGTGCAGACGGGGAAGATCCGCTCCAGGCCCTTGTCCCCGAACAGGTCGCTGACCAGCTGGGACTCCCGGGCCCGCATCCAGTTGCGGTTGCCCTGGACGGTGTTGATCTCACCGTTGTGGGCGACGAAGCGGTACGGGTGGGCCAGCGGCCAGCTCGGGAAGGTGTTGGTGGAGAACCGGGAGTGGACCAGCGAGACGGCCGTGGCGAAGCGGCGGTCGGAGAGGTCCGGGAAGAACGGCTCCAGCTGACCGGTGGTCAGCATGCCCTTGTAGACCAGGGTGCGCGCGGACAGCGAGGGGAAGTAGACCCCCGCCTCGCGCTCGGCGCGCTTGCGCAGCATGAACGCCTTGCGGTCCAGGGCCACGCCGGTGCTGGTGCCGTCGGCGACGAAGAGCTGGCGGAAGGCGGGCATGGTGGCCCGGGCGCCGTTGCCCAGCAGCTCGGGGGCGACGGGCACCTCGCGCCAGCCGAGGACGGTCAGGCCCTCCTCGGCGGCGAGCCGCTCGATGTGCTCCGCGGCGGCCGCACCCTCGGTCTCACCCTCCGGGAGGAACGCGATGCCCACCGCGTAGGCACCGGCTTCGGGCAGCTCGAAGCCGGTCACACTGGCCCGCAGGAAGGCGTCCGGAACCTGGACGAGGATGCCCGCGCCGTCGCCGGAGTCGGGCTCGGAACCGGTGGCGCCGCGGTGCTCGAGGTTCCTCAGCACGGTGAGAGCCTGCTCCACGAGCTCATGGCTGGCCTCGCCGGTGAGGGTCGCCACGAAGCCGACGCCACAGGCGTCGTGCTCATTGCGCGGGTCGTACATCCCTTGGCGGGCAGGGTGGGATGCGGAACGCATCGGCTCTCCCGTCGTCGTCATGGCATTTTGCGTGTGCCGAGGGACGACGTTGGCCCTCCGCGAGAATTTCGTGCAGGTTACATGATGGGGCGAATCCCGGGAAGCGGAAATTCCGTTCCATCATGCGGACACCCCAGGGGTGGGGTGAGGTGAGGCAGTACGGGCATTGGGGATGGGGCGACCGGCGTCGCCATGGCGCGGATCGGGCGACACTGCCCAAGCGCTTCGGGCTTATGCCCGCCCGTAAAAGGATCGAAACCGAGGAGTAACGGCGTGATTATGCGGCTCGCCGTATGACTGTCATCCTACGGCCGTTCCGAAGAAAGCGCCCAGGGCATAGGTCACACCCGCCGCCGCCCCACCCAGCGCCAGCTGCCGCAGCCCGGCGTACCACCAGCTCCGGGCGGTCACCCGCGCCACCACCGCACCGCATCCGAACAGCCCGATCAGCGCCAGCACCAGGGCCGGCCACAGCGCCGTGGCGCCCAGCAGGTACGGCAGCACCGGCAGCAGCGCGCCCAGCGCGAAGGAGCCGAACGAGGACACCGCCGCGACCAGCGGCGACGGCAGATCGTCCGGGTCCACGCCCAGCTCCTCGCGGGCATGTATCTCCAGCGCCTGCTCGGGGTCGCGGGAGAGCTGCTCGGCCACCTCACGGGCCAGGGCGGGCTCCACCCCGCGCGACTCGTAGAGCGCGGCCAGCTCCTCCAGCTCGTCCACCGGGTGCTTGCGCAGCTCGCGCCGCTCCACCTCCAGCTCGGCCTGGACCAGATCGCGCTGGGAGGCGACGGAGGTGTACTCACCGGCGGCCATCGAGAAGGCACCGGCCGCGAGGCCGGCCAGCCCGGTGATCACGATGGTCTGCCGGTCCACGGCGCCACCGGCCACACCGGTCATCAGCGCCAGGTTGGAGACCAGTCCGTCCATGGCCCCGAAGACGGCGGGGCGCAGCCAGCCGCCGTTCACATCACGGTGGGTGTGGTTGTCGCGGTGGGCGATGTGCGGTGACTCGGCGCTGTCGATGACGGACATATGAAGATGTGCTCCCTTCGAGAAGGGTGTGGCGATGCGGCCCTCACCCCAACAGTTCGAAGGTACGCACGAATTCCCCTGCTCCGCCAGCAAGGAAGGCCGAACTTACCTCGCTGACCTGCACAAACGCAGAAGGCCGCCGAACCCCGAGGGGTCCGGCGGCCGATGGACGCACATCGGCGCGCGTCAGGGATTCTTGGTGGGCTCCGCCTCGGCGGCCACCGCACCGGCCTCGTCCGCGCCGTCGCTCTTGGCCGGAGCACCGCCGCTCCCGGCCGCGCTCCCTGCCGGGGCGTCGCCGCTCGTCCCGGTGGCCGGGGCCGCGCCGTCCTCGACCGCGGCCGGTTCCACGACCTCCTCGCGGCCCGGGGCCCGCTTCGCGGAGATCACCAGATAGGCCACCGCGGCCAGGAAGACCACGACGGACGTCCAGTTGTTGAGCCGCAGCCCCAGCACATGGTGGGCGTCGTCCACCCGGAGGTACTCGATCCAGAAGCGGCCCACGGTGTACGCCGCGACGTAGAGGGCGAACGCCCGGCCATGCCCCAGCTTGAAGCGGCGATCCGCCCAGATCACCAGCACCGCCACACCGACGCACCACAGCGACTCGTACAGGAAGGTCGGGTGGTACGTGCCGGCCACCCGGCCCGCGTCGGCGTCGCCGTCGATCTTCAGCGCCCAGGGCAGCGTGGTGGCCTTGCCGTACAGCTCCTGGTTGAACCAGTTGCCCCAGCGCCCGATGGCCTGCGCGAAGGCGATCCCAGGGGCGATGGCGTCCGCGTACGCCGGGAGCGGGATCCCCCGGCGGCGGCAGCCGATCCAGGCGCCGACCGCGCCCAGCGCGATGGCTCCCCAGATCCCGAGGCCGCCCTGCCAGATCTTGAAGGCGTCCACCCAGTCACGGCCGTCGGTGAAGTACAGCTCGTAGTCGGTGATGACGTGGTAGAGGCGGCCGCCGACCAGGCCGAAGGGCACCGCCCAGACGGCGATGTCGGCGACGGTGCCGACCCGGCCGCCACGGGCGACCCAGCGCCGCCCGCCGTACCAGACCGCGACGAAGACGCCGATGATGATGCAGAACGCATAGCCGCGCAGCGGGACCGGACCGAGATAGATCACGCCGGACGACGGGCTGGGAATGTAAGCGAGGAGGTCCATGACAGGACCGACGCTACCGTGCCGGGCGGGAGATGCGGCAACCCACCCGGCAACGGCTGCGTAACAAGGATCAGTCGCGGGCCGCCGCGAGGACCATGCGCTTGAGCTTGTCGGGGCTCAGCGGCTTCTTGGGATCGCCGTAGACCGACTTTCCGCCCAGCAGCACGGTCGGCGTGGAGGCATAGCCGGAGTGGGCGAACACGTCGTTGGACTTGCGCACCCACGCGTCGTGCCGGCCGTCCTCGACGCACGTCCGGAAGGCGGGCGTGACCAGCCCGGGGACCTGGTCCGCGAGCTTGATCAGCCTGCCGTTGTCGGCGTACGTGTCCCGGGTCTCCTGGGACTGATGGCGGTAGAGCACATCGTGGTACGCCCGGAACTTCGCCGGGTCCTTGTCCTGGGCGCAGGCCGCCGCGTTGGCGGCGCGGAGCGAACCGGTGCCGCCGAGGTTTCCGTCGATGATCGTCACCAGGTGGTACTCGACCCTCAACCGGCCGGTGTCCTGGAGCTCGTGGACGGTCTTGCGGAAGACGTCCTCGAACTGCTTGCAGCCCGGGCAGCGGAAGTCCTCGTAGACCGTCAGGGTCACCGGGCCCGCCTTGCCCGCCTTCCCCTCCTGCGCGGACTTCTCCGACTTCCCCGAGGGGATCACCAGACGTCCCTTGCCGACAGCTCCGCGCGGTGGCACCAGGGCGCTGCCCGGCTTGCCCGAGTCGTCGTCGGTCCTGGACGCGACCATGCCCACGCCCACCGCCGCGCCGAGGACGGCCACCACCGCCCCCAGGACGCCCAGCGTCCGCTTACGCTTCGCGCGCGCCCGGTCCCGCTCGCGCTGTTCCCGCAGGCGCTCTCGGGCGCCGCGCTTTCCCTCACGATTTCTCTGGCTCACGCCCTCGCCTAACGAGGCGGAGGAGCACCGCTGAGCTCCTCCGCCCCGTTGTTCCCTCGAACGAGCGACCCTCTATCGGGCGGTGCGGACGCCCTCCGCCAGCTCACCCGCGAGCTCGCGCAGCCCCGCCAGACCGGCCTCGGTGTCGCCCTCGGCGTCCAGCAGCCGCTTGACGAAGGCCGAGCCCACGATGACCCCGTCGGCGAACGCCGCGACCTCCGCGGCCTGGGTGGCGTTGGAGACGCCGAGGCCCACGCACACCGGGAGCGTGGTGGTGCCACGGGTGCGCTCCACCAGAGCGCGCGCCTCCTGGCCCACCGATTCCCTCGTTCCGGTGACACCCATCAGGGACGCCGCGTAGACGAAACCGCTGCCCGCCGCCGTGATCTTCGCCAGCCGCTCATCACGGCTGCTGGGCGCGACCACGAACACGGTCGCCAGACCGTGCTGCTCGGCGGCCTTCCGCCAGATCTCCGACTCCTCGACCGGCAGATCGGGCAGGATGCAGCCCGCGCCGCCCGCCTCGGCGAGATCGGCGGCGAACCGCTCGACGCCGTACCGGTCCACGGGGTTCCAGTACGTCATGCACAGGATCGGGGCGCCGGTGCGGGCGTGCACCTCCCCCACCGTGCGGATCACATCGCGGATCCGGACCCCGTTGCGCAGCGCGATGTCGTCCGCGGTCTGGATCACCGGCCCGTCGAGCACCGGATCGCTGTGCGGCAGCCCGACCTCGACGATGTCGCAGCCGCCCTCGATCATGGCGGTCATCGCGTCCACCGCGCCGTCGATGGTGGGGAAACCGGCGGGCAGATAGCCGACGAGCGCGGCGCGCCCCTCGTCCTTGGCGCCCGCCAGGACGGATCCCAGCAGTTCCAGGTTCCCGGCCATCACTTCGCCCCCTCGTCGCCCTGCTGCTCGTAGAGCCCGAAGTACTGGGCCGCCGTGTCCATGTCCTTGTCACCGCGCCCGGAGAGATTGACCAGCACCAGGCCGTCGCCGCCCAGCTCCCGGCCGAGGCCCAGGGCACCCGCGAGCGCGTGGGCGCTCTCGATCGCCGGGATGATGCCCTCGGTCTCCGAGAGCAGCCGCAGGGCCCGCATGGCCTCGTCGTCGGTGACCGCCCGGTACTCGGCGCGGCCGATGTCCTTCAGATACGCGTGCTCAGGCCCGACGCCGGGGTAGTCAAGACCGGCCGAGATCGAGTACGGCTCGGTGATCTGGCCGTCCTCGTCCTGGAGGACGTAGGACCGGGAGCCGTGCAGGATCCCGGGCTCGCCCTGGCTCAGCGTGGCCGCGTGCTCGCCGGTGGCCACGCCGTGCCCGGCGGGCTCGAAGCCGACGATCCGCACGCTCTCGTCCGGCAGGAAGGCGTGGAACAGCCCGATCGCGTTGGAACCGCCGCCCACGCAGGCCGCGACCGCGTCCGGCAGCCGCCCGGTCCGCTCCAGGATCTGCCGCCGCGCCTCCACGCCGATCACCCGGTGGAAGTCGCGCACCAGCGCCGGGAAGGGGTGGGGTCCTGCCACCGTGCCGAAGAGGTAATGGGTGCGGTCCACATTGGCGACCCAGTCCCGGAACGCCTCGTTGATGGCGTCCTTGAGGGTGCGGCTGCCGGACTTCACGGCGATGACCTCGGCGCCCAGCATCCGCATCCGCGCCACGTTGAGCGCCTGCCGCTGGGTGTCGATCTCGCCCATGTAGATGGTGCACTCGAGCCCGAACAGCGCGCACGCGGTGGCCGTGGCCACCCCGTGCTGGCCGGCGCCGGTCTCGGCGATGACGCGGGACTTGCCCATCCGCCTGGTGAGCAGGGCCTGCCCCAGCACGTTGTTGATCTTGTGGGAGCCGGTGTGGTTGAGGTCCTCCCGCTTGAGGAAGACCCGGGCACCCCCGGCGTGCTCGGCGAACCGCGGCACCTCGGTCAGCGCGCTGGGCCGGCCGGTGTAGTTGACCAGCAGATCCTCGAGCTCGGCCGCGAACGCGGGGTCCGCCTTGGCCTTCTCGTACTCGGCGGCGACCTCGTCGACCGCGGCGACGAGCGCCTCGGGGATGAACTTGCCGCCGAAGGCACCGAAATACCCCTCGGCGCTGGGCACCTGGCCCTCCGGGTCAGGGATGAAGAAATCAGAGGACATGCGACGTACTCCTCGATCGGGGCAGCGCCCCGCGACAGGTGGGATGGATGGGGAAGCGTGCGGCGTGCGCTCAGCGCGCTGCCGCCCGGCGCCATCGCCGCCCGTTGATCTGCCCCGGCTCGCATCCGATGTGGTAGCGCACGCGCCGCCCCCGCACCCGCCTCGCGGGCGCGCGGCAGCCCCGGGGCCGACAGCCCCGTGCCAGGCGCGCGTACGTCTCCATGGTCCGCCGATCCCGCCCCGTCGTCAGTCCCGGCCGTGGCGCAGCGCCGGATGGGCGCCCGCCGCCACCAGGTCGGCCACCGCGACCTTGGGGTCGCGCCCGGTCACCAGGGACTCGCCGACCAGCACCGCGTCCGCGCCATCGTTGGCGTAGGCGATCAGGTCGTGCGGGCCGCGCACCCCGGACTCCGCGATCTTGACGATGTGGTCCGGGATCTCCGGTGCGATCCGGGCGAAGTTCGAGCGGTCCACCTGGAGGGTCTTGAGGTCACGCGCGTTGACGCCGATCACCCGGGCCCCGGCGTCGACCGCCCGGACGGTCTCCTCCTCGTCGTGCACCTCGACCAGGGGCGTCAGCCCGATCGACTCGGCCCGCTCGATGAGCGAGACCAGCGCCTGCTGCTCCAGCGCGGCGACGATCAGCAGGATGACGTCGGCGCCGTACGCCCGCGCCTCCCACAGCTGGTACGAAGTGACGATGAAGTCCTTACGGAGCACCGGAATGTCGACCTTCGCCCTTACGGCTTCCAGGTCGGCCAGCGATCCGCCGAAGCGCCGCTGCTCGGTCAGCACGCTGATCACGGCCGCGCCGCCCGCCTCGTAGTCCGCGGCGAGCCCGGCGGGGTCGGCGATCGCGGCGAGCGCGCCCTTGGAGGGGCTGGACCGCTTGACCTCGCAGATCACCTTGACGCTGTCGCCCTTGAGTGCCGCGACACCGTCCTTCGCCGGCTGGGCCTTCGCCGCCCGCTCCTTGAGCTCGTCGAGGGCGACGCGCGCCTGCCGCTCCGCGAGGTCGGCACGGACTCCGTCGATGATCTCGTCGAGCACACTCACCGAGCGGCCCCCTTCCGTGACGGGGATGAAGCTTCTGATCTGTACCGGATGCGGCGGTCCACCGCGTCACCTGGCACTGCGATGGTAGCCGCCGGTAGGCCGAGGTCTCGCATCCGGTTGACGCGGACGCCCGCCACATGCACATACACAACAGCGGTCACGGCACCAGTAGTCCCCCGAACGGGAAATTCCGGACGATTGTGAAGACCAGGGCCAGCACCCCGAGCGCCCCCGCGTGCCACAGCCGCGGCGCCGGGAAGCTTCCGCGTACACACCACACCGCCCAGCAGACGGCGAAGGCCGCGTAACAGCCGACCGCGAGGGCGTTGTCACGCAGCGCGGCCACCAGATCGCCGTGGGCCAGGGCATGGGCGCCGCGCAGCCCGCCGCAGCCGGGGCAGTACAGCCCGGTGAGCCGCAGCAGCGGGCAGACGGGGTAGTGGCCGGGCTCCCGGGGGTCCACGGCGCCGACGTAGCCGAAGGCGGCGAGGACGCCCGCGAGCACGCCGAACGGGGCGGCCAGACGCCGCATCAGGGGGGCGAGGGCGGTCGGCGGTGGTTCGGTCACACCGCCGAGTCTGCCCGGGAATCCACGAAGGCGCAGCTCAGGGCCGGTGCGCCGGCCTCCGTACGGCTCAGTGCCGGGTGCGGTGGAGGCGGGCGCGGCCCTGGGCCGCGCCGGGGCTCAACTCTGGGTCTGCGCCTGCGTCTGGGTCTGCGACTGCGCCGCGGGGCGCGGCTGCGGCGGGTGCTGCGTCTTGGGCATGCCCAGCCCGGCCGCGCGCATCGCCGCGCCGACGACACCGCCGAGGGCGATGATCACCATGCCCGCCCAGAAGCCGAGCGGGTTGGCCGCCACGGTGAACGCGCCGGCGACGCAGAAGCCGATGAAGGCGATGGTGACACCGGTCCAGGCGGCCGGGGTGTGTCCGTGGTTGTGACCCGCCATGAATTCTCCTCGTAGCTGTACGCGCCTGGTCCGGGCGCTCGGGGGCGAACGCTCCCAAGCCATTGTCCCCGATGCGCGAAACGCCCTTGAGCGGGGGTGGGACCTTACGGTGCGAGGCGGGACGGTGGCCCGTGCCCCGGCGGCCCTCAGCAGGTCGGCGGAAGTCCGGCCATGGTCCGGAGGCGCCCTGAAGCGCGGGGCTGCGTCGATGTGCGGCCCCGCCGCGTGGGCGCGACCAACCACGACGGTGCCGCAGACGATCGACGGCGCCTCAGGGCACTTCCGGCGGAGCGCTCAGGCGCCCCGCTCGGCTTCCTCCCGGGCCGGGGCCGCCGGGGCCTCCGTCGGGTCCTGGGCCGCCGGGGCCTCCGTCGGGTCCTCGCCGCGGTCCAGGGCCTTCCACAGCTCCTCGGGACGGTCCGGGTCGGGGGTGGCGCCGCCACGCCGGGCGCGGCCGCGGGCCGGGGGGCCCGCGGTGCCCGCGCGCTCGTACCGGCCGGACATGGCGGGCCAGTGACGCCCGTAGCCCAGGGCGAGCACGCCCGCGAGCAGCAGCAGTACCCCGCCCGCCGCGGCGACCCACGGCCAGGGGGTGTACGCCACGTCGTGGATCGGGCTGTGGGTCAGCCCGCTCACCTTGGACGCCTTCTCCTCCAGCGCCGCCTTGTCGGACGCGCCGAGGGCGGAGCTGATCACGATGCCCGCGCCGCTGAGGGCCAGCAGCGCCGCGACGACGACGCGGCCGAGGCGGCGCACGGCGAAGACGGCGACCAGCGCGGCGAGGCCGACGACCGCGAGGGCACCGGGGAGTCCGGTGATGTCATCGCCGTTGGCGCTCTGCGAGAGGGATCCCTGGGCGACGGAGGCGGTGCCCTCGGCCCATTTGCGGCTGGTGGCCAGCAGGACCAGGGCGGCGCCGAGCGCACCGGCGAGCAGGGCGATGGCAAGGCTGCTTCGGCGGCCGCGCGCGGCGGAGGCGGAGGGCTCGTGCTCGGCCCTGGGCTGGGGTACGGCTGCTGCAGTCACGCCTACCACTATCCCCCACACGGGTACGGGATCGTTCCCGGGTGGGGGATATGGGACCTACCGGGAGCCACTGGCCATCGGGAACCACCGCCCTGGGGAGCCACCGGCCACCGGGTCACCGCCACTCCGGAAGCCACCGGCCACCGGGGCACCGCCACTCCGGGAGCCACCGGCCACCGGGAACTACCGCCCCAGACGGCTCGCCGCGTGCACCGCCCGCAGCACCGCCGCCGCCTTGTTGCGGCACTCCGCGTCCTCGGCCACCGGATCGGAGTCGGCGACGATCCCGGCGCCCGCCTGGACATACGCCGTGCCCTCGCGCAGCAGCGCGGTGCGGATGGCGATCGCGGTGTCGGAGTCCCCCGCGAAGTCGAGATAGCCGACGCAGCCGCCGTACAGCCCGCGGCGGCTCGGCTCCAGCTCCTCGATGATCTGGAGCGCCCGCGGCTTGGGGGCGCCGGAGAGGGTGCCCGCGGGGAAGCATGCGGTGAGCACGTCGAACGCCGTACGGCCCTCGGCGAGGCTGCCGGTGACGGTCGAGACGATGTGCATGACATGGCTGTAGCGCTCGATCGACATGAAGTCGACGACCTCCACACTGCCCGGCTCGCAGACCCGCCCGAGGTCATTGCGCCCGAGGTCGACGAGCATCAGGTGCTCGGCCCGCTCCTTGGGGTCGGCGAGCAGCTCCTCGGCGAGCGCGGCGTCCTCCTGCGGGGTGGCCCCCCGGTGGCGGGTGCCGGCGATGGGGTGCAGCATCGCCCGGCCGTCCTCGACCTTGACCAGGGCCTCGGGGCTGGAGCCCACCACATCGAAGCCCTCGAACCGGAAGAGGTACATATAGGGGCTCGGGTTGGTGGCGCGCAGCACCCGGTAGACGTCGAGGGCGCTGGCCGAGCACGGCGTCTCGAACCGCTGCGAGGGGACGACCTGGAACGCCTCGCCCGCGCGGATGCGCTCCTTGATGTCGTCCACCGCTTCCATGAAGTCCTCGCCGCCCCACAGCGCGGTGTACTCGGGCAGCTCGGAGTCGGGGAGCGCGGCGGGGTCGGTCGCGACGGGGCGGACCAGGTCGGCGGCCATCGCGTCGAGCCGGGCCACGGCGTCCGCGTACGCCTCGTCCACGCCCGTGTCGAGGTCGTTGTGGTTGATCGCGTTGGCGATCAGCAGCACGGTGCCGTCCCAGTGGTCCAGCACCGCGAGGTCCGAGGTGAGCAGCATGGTCAGCTCGGGCAGGCGCAGATCGTCCCGGCCGTGCTCGCCGACCTTCTCCAGGCGGCGGACGATGTCGTAGCCGAGGTAGCCGACCATGCCGCCGGTGAAGGGCGGCAGCTGGGCCAGCCCGCCGAGGTCCCTGGAGGTGTGCAGGGCCTCGACGGTGGCGCGCAGCGCCTGGAGGGGGTCGCCGTCGGTGGGGACGCCGACCGGCGGGGTGCCCAGCCAGTGGGTGCGGCCGTCGCGTTCGGTGAGGGTGGCGGAGCTGCGGACGCCGATGAAGGAGTAGCGGGACCAGGAGCGGCCGTTCTCGGCGGATTCGAGGAGGAAGGTGCCGGGGCGCTCGGCGGCCAGCTTGCGGTAGAGGCCCACGGGGGTGTCACCGTCCGCGAGCAGCTTGCGGCTCACGGGGATGACGCGGCGGTCGGCCGCCAGCTTGCGGAAGGTCTCGAG
>NZ_JAAAYH010000012.1:0-57761 GCF_018035285.1 Streptomyces sp. MK37H
CTGGCCCGTCACCTGGTGGCCGAACACGGCATCCGCCACCTGCTGCTGGTCGGCCGCCGGGGGCCCGCCGCCCCCGGCGCCGCCGAGCTGGCCGGGGAGCTGACCGCGGCCGGGGCGAGCGTCGACGTCGCGGCCTGCGACGCGGCGGACCGTGACGCGCTCGCCGCCGTACTGGAGGGCGTCCCCGCCGCGCATCCGCTCACCGCCGTCGTCCACGCCGCCGGGACCCTGGACGACGGGCTGATCGGGGCGCTGACCGCCGATCAGCTCGACGGTGTGCTGCGGCCCAAGGCGGACGTGGCCGCGCACCTCCATGATCTCCTCCGCGACCACCCCGCCCTGGCCTCCTTCGTCCTGTTCTCGTCGGTCGCCGGAACGCTCGGCAACCCGGGGCAGGCCAACCTCGGTGCGGCGGGCGTCTTCCTGGACGCCCTCGCCCAGCACCGCCGCGCCGCCGGGCTGCCCGCCGTGTCCCTGGCCTGGGGCCCGTGGGAGGCCGCCGCGCCGGACGCCCGGGGCTCGGGCGTGCTGCCGTTCACCACCGCCGAGGGATTGGCCTTGTTCGACGCGGCGCTGCGAGGCACCGACCCGCTGGCGCTGCCCGTACGGCTGGACACCACAGCGCTGGCCACCCCCGCCGCCGCGGGCGGAATCCCCGCCCCGCTGCGCGGCCTGGTACGCACCCCGGCGCGCCGCGCCTCGGCCGCCGGGCCGGGCGGCGAGGGGGCGCGGCGGACCGAACTGGCCCGGCGGCTGGCCGGGATGGACCGCCCCGAGCAGGAGCGCACGCTGCTGGAGCTGCTGCGTAGGGAGGTGGCGGCCGTACTGCGCCACGCCACCGCGGACGACGTGGCCGCCGACCGGGCGTTCAAGGACCTCGGCTTCGACTCGCTCACCGCGGTCGAACTGCGCAATCGGCTCGGCGCGACCACCGGTCTGCAACTGCCCGCCACGCTCGTCTTCACCTATCCGACCCCGCTGGCGCTGGTGCGTTTCCTGCTGGACGAGATGCGGCCGGG
Organism: Streptomyces sp. MK37H; assembly: GCF_018035285.1. Lineage (NCBI taxonomy): Bacteria > Bacillati > Actinomycetota > Actinomycetes > Kitasatosporales > Streptomycetaceae > Streptomyces > Streptomyces sp. MK37H. The sequence continues at coordinate 1,020 of NZ_JAAAYH010000012.1, forward strand.
CCAGGCCGCCGCGCCACCGGTCCTCGCCGAGCTGGACCGGATCGACGCCCAGCTCTCCGAGCTGGCCACGGCGGCGGACCCGGACCCGGGGACGCGGGACCAGATCACCAAGCGGCTGGAGGCCCTGCTGTGGAAGTGGAGCGGTGATCCGGACGACGCCTCGGCGGGCGTGATCGGGCGGGACACGCTCGACACCGCCTCGGACGACGAGATGTTCGCGCTGATCGACAAGGAACTGGGCGCCTCCTGAACATCCGGCGGTGCTGCGGGCTTGACGGGACTTGACGGGGTTTCGAAGGAGTACAGGGGACATGGGCAACACCGAAGAGAAGCTTCGCGATTACCTCAAGCGGGTGACGGCGGACCTGAGCCAGACCCGCCAGCGGTTGCGCGAGGCGGAGGCGGCCGGCCATGAGCCGATCGCGATCGTCGGCATGGCCTGCCGCTATCCCGGCGGGGTGGAAACCCCCGAGGACCTGTGGGAGCTGGTGGCGGAGGGCCGGGACGCCATCGGCCCGTTCCCCGAGGACCGGGGCTGGGACGTGGCCAGGCTGTACGACCCGGACCCGGACTCCCGGGGCACGAGTTACGTCCGCGATGGTGGTTTCCTGACCGGCGCGGGCGACTTCGACCCGGCCTTCTTCGGCATCACCCCGCGCGAGGCGCTGGGCATGGACCCGCAGCAGCGGCTGCTGCTGGAGACCTCCTGGGAGGCGTTCGAACGGGCCGGACTCGACCCGCGGGCGATGAAGGACACCCAGGTCGGGGTCTACACGGGCATCGTCGCCACCGAGTACGTGTCGCGGCTGAGCGAGACGCCGGAGCCGGTCGAGGGGTATGTGATCACCGGCACGATGGCGAGCGTCGCCTCGGGACGTATCGCGTACACCCTCGGGCTGCGGGGGCCGGCCGTGAGTGTGGAGACGGCGTGCTCGTCGTCGCTGGTGGCGCTGCATCTGGCGGTGCAGGCGCTGCGGGCCGGGGAGTGCTCGATGGCGCTGGCCGGGGGCGTGACCGTGATGCCGGTCCCGGACGCGTTCGTGGAATTCAGCCGTCAGCGCGGACTGGCGAAGGACGGGCGGATCAAGGCGTTCGCGGAGGCGGCGGACGGCACCAACTGGGCCGAGGGCGCGGGCGTCCTGCTCGTCGAGCGGCTGTCGGACGCCCGGCGCAACGGCCACCGGGTGCTCGCTGTGGTCCGTGGCTCCGCCCTCAACCAGGACGGCGCCAGCAACGGCCTCTCCGCGCCCAACAACCTCGCCCAGGAGCGGGTCATCCGCGCCGCCCTCGCCAACGCCCGGCTCGGCGCCGCCGATGTGGACGCGGTCGAGGCCCATGGCACGGGAACGACGCTGGGCGACCCGATCGAGGCGCAGGCGCTGCTGGCCACCTACGGGCAGGGGCGGCCGGACGGCCGGCCGCTGCGGCTCGGCTCCATCAAGTCCAACTTCGGCCACTCGGGCCCGGCGGCGGGCGTGGCCGGGGTCATCAAGATGGTGCAGGCGCTCCGGAACGGCCTGCTGCCGAAGACGCTGTACGTGGACCGGCCGACCTCGCATGTGAACTGGTCCTCGGGCGCGGTCGAGCTGCTGACCGAGCCCGTGGAGTGGCGCCCGGCCGAGGGGCGGCCGCGCCGCGCCGGGGTCTCCGCCTTCGGCATCAGCGGCACCAACGCCCACGTGATCATCGAGGAGGCGCCCGAGCCGCCCGAGCCGGAGCCCGCCGCTACGGAACCCGCCAGGCCGATGGCCGTCGTACCGTGGGTGGTCTCGGGCCGGTCGGAGGCCGCGCTGCGGGCCCAGGCCGCCCGGCTCGCCGCACACACCGAAGCCCTTGTGGACTTCTCCCTCACGGACACCGGCCACGCCCTCGCCACCACCCGCTCCGCCTTCGAACACCGCGCCGCGGTGCTGGCCGCGGACCGTGAGGGCGCGTTGGCCGGGCTCACAGCGGTCGCCGAGGGGCTGCCCGCCGCCGGAGTGGTCACCGGGGTGGCGGAGGAGCCGGGCCGGGTGGTGTTCGTCTTCCCCGGTCAGGGCTCCCAGTGGCGGGGGATGGCCATGGAGCTGCTGGAGTCTTCGCCGGTGTTCGCCGGGCGGCTCCAGGAGTGCGACGCGGCACTGCGCCCCCTGACGGGCTGGTCGGTGATCGACGCCATCCGAGGCGGCGCATCCGCGCCGGACTTCGAGGATGTCGAGGTGGTGCAGTCCGCGCTGTGGGCGGTGATGGTGTCGCTGGCCGCGCAGTGGCGGGCCGCCGGAGTCACACCGGACGCCGTGATCGGCCACAGCCAGGGCGAGATCGCCGCCGCTGCGGTGTCCGGCGCGCTGTCGCTGGAGGATGCCGCCCGCGTGGTGGCGCTGCGGGCCCGCGCGATCGGCCAGGTGCTGTCGGGCAGGGGTGGCATGGTGTCCGTCGCGCTGCCCGCCGCCGAGACCGCCAAGCGCGCGGAACCCTGGGGCGAGCGGATCTCGGTGGCCTCGGTCAACGGGCCGTCGTCCACCGTGGTGTCCGGCGAACCGGAGGCGCTGGAAGAGCTGCTGGCGGCGTGCGAGGCGGACGAGATCCGGGCCCGCCGCATCGCCGTGGACTATGCCTCCCACTCCGCCCAGGTGGACGCCATCCGCGACCAGGTGCTGGACGCCCTCGACGGCATCACGCCCCGCGCCGCCGAGATCCCGTTCTACTCGACGGTGACCGGCGGCCTCGTCGACACCGCCGGGCTGGACCCCGAGTACTGGGTCACCAACCTCCGCCGGACCGTCCGCTTCGACGAAACCGTCCGGGCGCTGCTCGCCGACGGCTTCCGCCACTTCATCGAGTCCAGCGCCCACCCGGTGCTCACCGTCGGCCTCCAGGAGACGTTCGAGGACACCGGGCGGCCCGCCGTGGCGCTGGGCACGCTGCGCCGTGACGAGGGCGGCCCGGCGCGTTTCCTCACCTCGCTCGCCGAGGGGTACGTACGCGGTCTGGACGTCGACTGGGACGCGGTGTTCGCCGGTACCGACCCCCGCCCCGTGGAGCTGCCCACGTACGCCTTCCAGCGGCAGCGCTACTGGCTGGAGGAGCCCGCCGGGGCCGGGGAGAACGCCGTGGCGCCCGCCGCCGACCCGGTGGAGGCCGGGTTCTGGGAGGCGGTCGACAGTGGCGATCTCGACCGGGTGGCGGCCGAGCTGGAGATCGACGCCGACCAGCCGCTGAGCGCGGTGCTGCCCGCCCTGTCGTCGTGGCGCGGCAGGCGGCGTGAGGAGTCGGTGATCGACGGCTGGCGCTACCGCGTCGTCTGGCGCCCCGTGGCCGCCGGGTCCCCGGCGGTGAACGGCCGCTGGCTGCTGGTCGTTCCGTCGGGCGCGGCCGACGACGCCTGGGCGGACGGCGCCCTGCGGGCCCTCACCGACTCGGGCGCCCGCGCCGAGCGGCTGGTCGTGGACCCGGCCGAGGCGGACCGTACACATCTGGCCGGGCTGCTGCGCGGCGCCCTCGACCACCCGGACGGGGTGGCCGGTGTGCTGTCGCTCCTCGCCCTCGACGAGGCCCCGCACCCCGGCCACCCCGCCCTGCCCACCGGGCTGGCCGCCACCGTGGCCCTCGCTCAGGCGCTGGTCGAGGTGAGCGAGGAGGCGGGCGCCACGCCACGGCTGTGGTGCGCCACCCGGGGCGCGGTGTCGGTGGGCGCGGACGACCCGCTGACCCACCCCGTGCAGGCCCATGTGTGGGGCCTGGGACGGGTCGTCGCGCTCGAACAGCCCCATCTGTGGGGCGGACTCGCCGATCTGCCCGCCGACGTGGACGACGCCGCGGTCGACCTGTTGGCGGCCGGGCTGGCCGGTCCCGCCGACGAGGACCACCTGGCCGTACGCGCCACCGGACTGCACGCCCGGCGGCTCGTCCACGCCCCGGCCGCCGACACCCCCGTGGTGCGCGCGTGGCAACCGGACGGCACCGTGCTGATCACCGGCGGCACCGGGGGCATCGGCGGCCATGTGGCGCGTTCGCTGGCCCGGGCCGGCGCCGCCCATCTGGTGCTGGCCGGGCGGCGCGGCGCCGAGGCGCCCGGCGCTGCCGACCTGACGGCCGAACTCACCGCGCTCGGCGCCCGCGTCACCGTCGCGGCCTGCGACGTCGCCGACCGCGAGGAGGTCGCGCGGCTGCTCGCCGACATCCCCGCCGAGCATCCGCTGACCGCCGTCATCCACGCCGCCGCCGTCCTGGACGACGGGGTGGTGGACTCGCTCACCCCCGAGCAGATGGACCGCGTCCTGCGGGTCAAGGCGCACGGCGCGCTGCATCTGCACGAACTGACCCGTGGCCTCGGCCTGTCGGCGTTCGTCCTGTGCTCGTCCTTCGGCGCCACCTTCGGGCTGCCCGCGCTCGGCAACTACGCGCCCGGCAACGCGTTCCTGGACGCGCTCGCCGAGGCCCGCCGCGCCGAGGGCCTGCCCGCCACCTCGGTGGCCTGGGGCACCTGGGCGGGCACCGGGATGGCCGCCGGGACGGTCGGCGCCCGGGGCCGGCTCGAAGGCATCCACGAGATGGCACCGGAGTCGGCCGCCACCGCCCTGAGGCATGTCCTGGACCGCGACGAGACCACCGCCGTCCTGATCGACCTGCGCTGGGACCGCTTCGCACCGGTCTTCCACGCCAAGCGGCCCACCGCGCTGTTCGCCGAGATCCCCGAGGCCGTACGCGCCCTCGCGGCGGGCGGCGCGGGGGAGACCGCCGAAGACCCGGCGACCAGCGGCGCGGCGGCCGACGGGCTGCGGTCGCGGCTGGCCGGGCGGTCCCGGCCCGAGCAGGAACACGAACTGCTCGAAGTGGTCCGCTCCCACGCGGGCGTCGTGATGGGCCACGTCACCCTGGAGGAGAACGCGCGCGACGCCATCGACCCCCACAAGCCCTTCCGCGAGCTGGGCTTCGACTCCCTCATGGCGGTCGAACTGCGCAACCGGATCGGCGCCGCCACCGGCCTCACCCTCCCCTCCACCCTGGTCTTCGACTTCCCCACCCCCGACGCCGTCGCCGGGCACCTGTGGCAGGAGATGGGCCTCGCCGCCGATGAGGAGGCGGTGCCGGGGCTGGCCGAACTGGAGGCACTGGAGAGCGCCCTGGCGCAGGCCGCGCCCGGCGACGCGGCACGGGCGGCGCTCACCACCCGTATCGAGAAGCTGCTGTGGAAATGGAGCGCGAGCGATTCCACGGCCGCTCCGGCCCATGGCCCGGATACGGCCGACACAGAATTCACGGCCGTGAGCAACGACGAGATGTTCGACCTTATTGACCGAGAGCTGGGAACGACGTGACCCGCTCACAGACAAGTCCCTGAAGGTTCTCAGCTATCACCGGAGAGTACTGACATGACGAACGACGAAAAGAAGCTTCGGGAATACCTCAATAAGGTCATGGCCGATCTGCGCCAGACCCAGCGGCGGCTGCGTGCCGTCGAGGGCAAGGACCACGAGCCCATCGCCATCGTCGGCATGGCCTGCCGCTACCCCGGTGGCACGGAGTCCCCCGAGAGTCTGTGGAACCTGCTCGCCGAGGGCGGGGATGCGATGACCCCCTTCCCCGGCGACCGAGGATGGGACCTGGCGGCCCTCGACCTCACCGACCCCGAGGGCAAGGAACTCTCCTGCGAGGGCGGATTCGTCGAGACCGCCGCCGAATTCGACCCGTCGCTTTTCGGCATATCCCCGCGCGAGGCCCTGGCCATGGACCCGCAGCAGCGGCTGATCCTGGAATCCTCCTACGAGGCATTCGAACGCGCCGGAATCGATCCGGGAACGCTGCGCGGAAGCCGCACCGGGGTATTTGTCGGCGCCTCGTACACCGGATACGGCGCGGACGTCGAGCAGATACCCGAGGGCCTTGAGGGCTACACGATGACCGGGTCCGCGAACAGCGTCGTCTCCGGCCGCGTCTCGTACACCTTCGGCCTGGAGGGGCCCGCCGTCACCATCGACACGGCCTGCTCCTCGTCGCTCGTCGCACTCCACTGGGCCGTGCAGTCGCTGCGCGCCGGGGAATCCTCGCTGGCCCTCGCGGGCGGCGCGATGGTGATGCCGAGCCCCATGGAGTTCGTGGAGTTCAGCCGTCAGCAGATCCTCGCGGCCGACGCCCGCTGCAAGGCGTTCGCGGCCGCCGCCGACGGCACCGGCTTCTCCGAGGGTGCCGGGCTCGTCCTGCTGGAGCGGCTCTCCGACGCCCGCCGCAACGGCCACAAGGTTCTCGCCGTCGTCCGCGGCTCCGCCGTCAACCAGGACGGCGCATCCAACGGCCTCACCGCCCCCAATGGCCCCTCGCAGGCCCGCGTCATCGAAGCGGCACTCGCCAACGCCCGGCTCACCGCCGACGAGGTCGACGCCGTGGAGGCGCACGGCACCGGCACCACTCTGGGCGACCCGATCGAGGCGCAGGCCCTGTTCGCCACCTATGGCATGGACCGCCCCGCCGACCGGCCGCTGTGGCTGGGCTCGGTCAAGTCCAACATCGGCCACACCCAGGCCGCCGCCGGTGTGGCCGGTGTCATCAAGATGGTGCTGGCGCTCCGCCATGACCTGCTGCCCAAAACCCTGCACGTGGACGCCCCCACCCCGCGGGTCAACTGGTCCTCCGGCACCGTCAGGCTGCTCACCGAGCCGGTGAAGTGGACGCCGAACGGCCACCCGCGCCGGGCCGGGGTCTCCGCCTTCGGCATCAGCGGCACCAACGCCCACGTCATCCTCGAAGAGGCCCCCGCCGAGGACGCCCCGGCCGGGGCCGCGAGCGAAGCCCCGGCCGACGAGGCCATGACCCCGAACGGCCCCGTGGCGGGCCTGGTCGGCGACATCGTGCCGTGGCCGGTGTCCGGCCGCACGGCCGCCGCGCTGCGCGCCCAGGCCCAGCGGCTGTCGGCCCACGTCGGCACCGGCGCCGAGGGCTCCGTCGCCGACCTCGGAGCCTCGCTCGCCCTCACCCGCGAGGCGCTGGACCACCGGGCCGTGGTGCTCGCCGCGGACCGCGACGGCGCCCTGGCCGGGCTCGCCGCGCTGACCGACGGCGCCCCCGCGCCGCACCTGGTCACCGGCGCCGTGCGCTCGGGCGTCCCCCGCGTGGCGTTCGTCTTCCCCGGCCAGGGCTCCCAGTGGCTCGGCATGGCCGCCGGACTCCTGGAGTCCTCGCCGGTGTTCGCGACGAGGCTCGCCGAGTGCGACGAGGCGCTGCGCCCGTACGTGGACTGGTCGGTCACCGATGTCGTACGCGGCGGGGCCGGCGCGCCCTCGCTGGACGACGTGGTCGTGGTCCAGGCGTCGCTGTGGGCCGTGATGGTGTCCCTGGCCGCGGTGTGGCGCGCGGCCGGGGCCGAGCCCGCCGCGGTGATCGGCCACAGCCAGGGCGAGATCGCGGCCGCCGCCGTCGCCGGGGCGCTGTCCCTGGAGGACGCGGCCCGGGTGGTCGCGCTGCGGGCCCGCGCCATCGCCGAGGGCCTGTCCGGCCGGGGCGCCATGGCGTCCGTGCCGCTCCCCGCCGAGCAGGTACGCGGCCGTATCGAGCCCTGGGCGGGCCGCCTGTCCATCGCCTCCGTCAACGGCCCGTCCTACACGGTGGTGTCGGGCGAGGCGGACGCCGTGGAGGAACTGCTCGCCGGATGCGCGGCCGACGACATCCGCGCCAAGCGCGTCGCCGTCGACTACGCCTCCCACTCCGCCCCTGTGGAGTCCATCCGCGAGCGGGTCATCGGCGCGCTGGAGGGCATCGAGCCGCGCCGCGGCGACATCCCGTTCTACTCCACCGTGACCGCCGGGCTCCTCGGCACCGAGGAACTGGACGCCACGTACTGGTACACCAACCTCCGCCAGGAGGTCCGCTTCGACGAGACCGTGCGCGCACTTCTCCGCGACGGCTTCGGCTTCTTCGTCGAGGCCAGCCCCCACCCCGTGCTCACCGTCGGCCTCCAGGAGACCTTCGAGGACACCGGGAGCACCGCCGTCGCGCTGGGCACCCTGCGCCGTGGTGAGGGCGGCCCGGACCGCTTCCTCACCTCGGTCGCCGAAGGCTATGTCCACGGCCTGGCCGTCGACTGGGACGCGCTCTTCGACGGGACCGGCGCCCGCCGCGTCGACCTGCCCACGTACGCCTTCCAGCGCGAGCGTTACTGGCTGGACGCGGGCCCCGGCCGCCCCGGCGACGCCACCGGCTTGGGCCTCGGCGCCACCGGCCACCCGCTGCTGATGGCCCGGGTCGCGGTCGCGGGCGGCGATCAGCTCCTGCTCACCGGACGGCTCTCGCCGCGCACCCACCCCTGGCTCGCCGACCACGCCGTGGAGGGCACCGTCGTCCTGCCCGGCGCCGTCCTGGCCGAACTCGCCCTGCACGCGGGCGAGGACAGCGGCCACGACCGGCTGGAGTCCCTCGTTCTGGAGACGCCACTGGTGCTGCCCGAGGACGGCGCGGTCCAGACGCAGCTCGTGCTCGGCGCGCCGGACGCCGACGGCCGCCGCACCGTCGACGTCTACGCCCGCGCCGAGGACACCCGCGCCGAGGACGCCGGGGCCGACGCGCCCTGGACCCGGCACGCCACCGGTGTGCTCGCCTCCGGCGGCTCCGGCGCCCCCGACGCCGACGCGGCCCTGACCGCGTGGCCGCCGGCCGACGCCCAGCCCGTCAGCGTGGCCAACTTCTACCCCCGCACCGCCGAGGCGGGCCAGGACTACGGCCCCGCCTTCCGCGGGCTCACCGCCGTGTGGCGGATCGGCCGGGAGGTCTACGCCGAGGTCACCCTGGACGAGGACCGCCGCGGGGACGGCTTCGGCCTCCACCCGGCGCTGCTGGAAGCGGCACTCCAGCCCGCCGGCCTGGAGCGGCGCGGCGCCGTGCAGTGGTCGGACTGGTCGGGCCTCGCCCTCCACGCCGTCGGCGCCACCGAACTGCGCGTCCACCTCCGGCCCACCGGCGACGACGACACGTTCGCCGTCACCCTCGCCGACCGCACCGGCGCTCCCGTCGCCACCGTCGACGCGGTGACCTTCCGCCCGCTGACCGGTGCCGAACTGCGCAGCGCGGGCGACACGGTGCGCGACTCGCTGTACCGGCTGGAGTGGACCCCGGTCCCGGCCCCCGGACAGTCGGCCGACTGGATCCTCATCGGCGACGACCCGCTCGAACTGGCCGATGCCCTCGAGGAGTCGGGCGCCTATCCGCAGACGTACGACAGCCTCGCGGCGCTCGGCGAGGCGGTCGACGCGGGACTGCCCGCGCCCGAACTGGCCGTCGTCTCCTTCGCCGCGCCCGCGACCGGCGGCCCCCGCCCGACGGGCGACGACCTCACCCGCGAGGCCACCCGGTCCACCATCCGGCTGCTCGCCCTGATCCAGGAGTGGCTGGCCGACGAGCGGTTCGCCGGCTGCCGTCTCACCGTCGTCACCCGGGGCGCGGTCGTCACCCATGACGCCGACGAGCCCGTGGGCCTCGCCCACGCCGCGGCCTGGGGCCTCGTACGCTCCGCCCAGTCCGCCCACCCCGGCCGCTTCGCGCTGCTCGACCTCGACGCCGACGAGGGTTCGCTCGCCGTCTTCCCGGGCGCGGTCCCGGCCGTGCTCGCCTCCGGCGAGGCGCAGATGGCGCTGCGCGCCGGGGCGGTCGTGGTGCCCCGTGCCGTACGCGCCGTCGCCGACCACCCGGCCGCCGACCGTCCCGAGCCCGCCTGGGGCCCCGACGGCACCGTCCTCATCACCGGAGGCACCGGCGGCCTCGGCGCGGTCCTGGCCCGCCACCTTGTCGCCGGGCACGGCGTACGCCATCTGCTGCTCACCAGCCGCCGTGGCCGGGACGCGGCGGGCGCCGCCGAGCTGGAGCGGGAGCTGACCGGGCTCGGCGCCACGGTCGCGATCGAGGCGTGCGACGTCTCCGACCGGGCCGCCGTCGAACGGCTGCTCGAGGGTGTTCCGGCCGGGCGGCCGCTGACCGGTGTGGTGCACGCCGCGGGAGTCCTGTCCGACGCGCCCATCGAGTCGCTGACGCCCGACGACGTGACGGCGGTCTTCGCCCCGAAGGTCGACGCGGCCGTCCACCTCCACGAGCTGACCCAGGACGCCGGCCTGACCGCGTTCGTGCTGTTCTCGTCGGCGTCGGGCGTGCTCGGCAGCATGGCGCAGGCCAACTACGCGGCCGCCAACGCCTTCCTGGGCGCTCTCGCCCAGGACCGCCGGACCCGCGGCCTGCCCGCCCAGTCCCTCGCCTGGGGCCTGTGGGCGCAGAGCGGTGAGATGGCCCAGGACGCCGACGCCACCAAGATCGCCCGGGCCGGTATCCTGCCGCTGTCCGCCGCCGAGGGCACCGCGCTGTTCGACCACGCCGCGGTCCTCGGCGACCCGCTGCTCATGCCCGTACGGCTGGACACCGCCGCCCTGCGCGTCCGGGCCGCCGAGGGCACCCTGCCCGACCTGCTGAGCGGGCTGGTCCGCGCGGGTGCCCCCGCCAAGCGCACCGCCTCGGCGGGCGAGGAGCCCGGCGCCGACTCGGACTGGGCGGCCCGGCTGGCCGGGCTGTCCGCGGCGGACCAGCACCACCGACTCGTCGAACTGGTCCGCGGCCATGTCGCCTCGGTGCTCGGCCACGGCACCCCGGAGGCCATCGAACCCGACCGCGCCTTCAAGGAGCTGGGCTTCGACTCGCTCACCGCGCTCGAACTGCGCAACCGCCTCCAGTCCGCGTCCGGGCTGCAGTTGCCGGCCAGCCTGGTCTTCGACCATCCGACGCTGGACGCCACCGCCCGCTTCCTGCGCGACCGGCTCGCCCCCGACGAGGGCGCCGCCGCGCCGCCCGCCCTGGCCGAGCTGGACAAGCTGGAGGCCGCCCTGCTGACGGCGGCGGCCGGTGACGAGGACATCCGCAAGAAGGTCACCCACCGGCTGCACGCCCTGGTGTCGAAGTGGAACGACGCGCAGGAGATGTGCGCTCCGGCCGCCGGTACCGGGGACGACGACCTCGGCACCGCCAGCGACACCGAACTGTTCGCGCTGCTCGACGACGAACTGGACACGCCGTGAATTGCCCGGCGGCCACCACAGAACTACCGGAACCGGCGATGGATGGGTGTGACAGCCGATGAACAGCGAGCCGATGAACAGCGAAGACAAGCTGCGCGACTACCTCAAGCGCGCCACCGCCGACCTCCGCAGGGCCCGCCGCCGGATCCGGGATCTTGAGGAGCCGGAGCCCGTGGCCATCGTCAGCATGGCCTGCCGCTACCCCGGCGGGGCCCGCACCCCCGAGGCGCTGTGGGAGCTGCTGGCCGAGGGCCGGGACGCGATCTCCCCGTTCCCCGAGAACCGCGGCTGGGACCTGGAGAACCTCTACGATCCCGACCCGGACTCCGAGGGCAAGAACTACGTCCAGGAGAGCGGCTTCCTGCACGAGGCGGGCGACTTCGACGCCGACTTCTTCAGCGTCAACGCCCGTGAGGCGCTGATCATGGACCCGCAGCAGCGGCTGCTGCTGGAGACCTCCTGGGAGGCGTTCGAACGCGCCGGGATCGACCCCACCTCGGTCCGGGGCAGCCGGACCGGCGTCTTCGTCGGCGCCGCCACCATCGACTATGTGACCGGCCATCAGAAGGTGCCGGAAGGACTTGAGGGGTATACCGGGGTCGGCTCGTTCGCCAGTGTCATCTCCGGGCGGGTGTCGTACAGCTTCGGCCTGGAGGGCCCGGCCCTGACGATCGACACCGCCTGTTCCTCGTCGCTGGTCGCCCTGCATGTGGCGGTGCAGGCGCTGCGCGGCGGCGAATGCGGGATGGCGCTGGCAGGCGGCGTCGCCCTGATGCCCACCCCGCAGGGGTTCATCGCCTTCAGCCGCCAGCGTGCCCTGGCCCCCGACGGCCGCTGCAAGGCGTTCGCCGCGGGCGCCAACGGGTTCGGGCCCTCCGAGGGCGCCGGGCTGCTGCTGCTGGAGCGGCTGTCCGACGCGCGGCGCAACGGGCACCCGGTGCTCGCACTGATCCGCGGCTCCGCGCTCAACCAGGACGGCGCCAGCAACGGTCTGACCGCCCCCAACGGCCCCTCCCAGGAGCGGGTCATCCAGGACGCGCTGGCCGATGCCCGCCTCTCCGCCGACCAGGTCGACGCCGTCGAGGCGCACGGCACCGGGACCTCGCTCGGCGACCCGATCGAGGCCGCCGCGCTGCTCGCCACCTACGGCCGGGACCGGCCCGCCGGCCAGCCGCTGTGGCTGGGCTCGGTCAAGTCCAACCTCGGCCACACCGCCCACGCCGCCGGGGTGGCCGGGGTGATGAAGATGGTGCTGGGCCTGGTCAACGACGTGCTGCCGCGCACCCTCCACGTGGACGCGCCGTCCCCGCACATCGACTGGTCCTCCGGCGCCGTCGAGCTGCTGACCGAACCGGTGGTGTGGAAGCGCGACGGCCATCCGCGCCGCGCCGCCGTCTCCGCCTTCGGCATCAGCGGCACCAACGCCCACGTCATCGTCGAGGAGGCACCGGCCGAGGACGCGGCGGCCGACGGGGCACCGGCCGACGGGGCACCGGCCGAGGCGGCACCGGCCGAGGCGGCACGGGAGACACCGGACGAGGAGGAGACCGGGGCCGACGCCGCCCGCACCGCGCCCGCACGCCCCGTCCGGCGCATCCTCGAACTCCCCGTCGTGCCCTGGGCCGTTTCCGCCAAGTCCGCCGACGCCCTGCGCGACCAGGCCGCGCGGCTCGCGGAGTTCGCCGGGAACCACCCGGAGCACCCGCTGCCCGACATCGGCCGGTCGCTGGCGGTCACCCGCGCCGCGCTCGACCACCGGGCGGTGGTCCTGGCCCCGGACCGGACCGCCGCGCTCGCCGGGCTCACGGCCCTGGAGGACGGCGCCCCGGCGGCTAACCTGGTCACCGGCACCGCCCGGCAGGGCGCCGCCCGCGTGGCGTTCGTCTTCCCCGGCCAGGGCTCGCAGTGGCTGGGCATGGCCGACGGTCTCATCACGTCCTCGCCTGTCTTCGCCGACCGGATGGCCGCCTGCGACAAGGCCCTGCGGCCTTGGACCGGCTGCTCGGTGGTGGACGCCATCCACGGCGCCGAGGGCGCCGCCGGACTGGACGACGTCGTGGTCGTCCAGTCCGCGCTGTGGGCCGTGATGGTCTCGCTCGCCGAACTGTGGCGCGCCGCCGGGGTGCGGCCCTCCGCCGTGGTCGGGCACAGCCAGGGCGAGATCGCGGCGGCCGCCGTCGCGGGCGCCCTGTCCCTGGAGGATGCCGCCAAGGTGGTGGCGCTGCGCGCCCGCGCCATCTCCGAGGGCCTGTCCGGCCGGGGCGGCATGGTGTCGGTCCCGCTCCCTGCCGAGCGGGTGCGGGAGCGCATCGTGCCCTGGGCCGACCGTATCTCCATCGCCTCGGTCAACGGACCCTCCTCCACCGTGGTGTCCGGCGACCCCGACGCGCTGACGGAACTGCTGGCCGGCTGCGAGGCCGACGGGGTGCGCGCCAAGCGCGTCGCGGTGGACTACGCCTCCCACTCCGCGCAGGTCGAATCCATCCGGGAACGGGTCGTCGAGGCGCTGGACGGCATCGAGCCGCGCCCCGCCGAGGTGCCGCTGTACTCCACCGTCACCGGCGCGACCGTCGACACCACGACCCTCGACGCCGAGTACTGGTACACCAACCTGCGGCAGACCGTGCGGTTCGACGACGCCGTCCGCGCGCTCCTCGCCGACGGCCACCGCTCCTTCGTCGAGTGCAGCGCCCACCCGGTGCTCGCGGTCGGCCTGCAGGAGACCTTCGACGACGCCGGCGTCCAGGCGGCCGCCCTCGGTTCGCTGCGGCGCGGCGAGGGCGGCCCGGAGCGCTTCGTGACCTCCCTCGCCGAGGGGTACGTCCACGGCGTTCCCGTCGACTGGGACGCCGTCTTCGCCGGAAACGCCGGCCGGCGCTTCCTCGGCCTGCCCACCTATGCCTTCCAGCACCGCACGTACTGGCTGAAGGCCGAGTACAAGGGCGGCGGCGACGTCGCCGACCTGGGGCTGGCCACCGCCGGGCATCCGCTGCTCGGCGCCGTGGTGCGCCCGGCCGACGGCGGCCGGCTGCTGCTGACCGGCCGGCTGTCGACCCGTACCCACCCGTGGCTGGCCGACCATGTCGTGGCCGGAACCGTGCTGGTGCCCGGCACCGCGTTCGCCGAACTCGCGCTGCACGCCGCCGACCTGGCCGACTGCTCCCGGGTGGCCGAACTGACCCTGGCCACCCCGCTCGCCCTGCCCGAACGCGGCGGGGTCGCGGTCCAGGTCACCGTCGCGGCGCCGGACGGGAACGGCCGCCGCGAGATGGAGGTGTACGCGCGGGAGGAGACCGCCGAACCGGACGCCCCGTGGACCCGCCACGCCACCGCCGTCCTCGCCCCCGGCGCCGCGGCCGCGCCCCAAGCGCTCAACCCCTGGCCCCCGGCCGGGGCCGAGCCGCTCCAGGTCGAGGGCATGTACGAGCGCGCCCAGGACTCGCCGTACCGCTTCGGCCCCGCCTTCCAGGGCCTGCGCTCGGCCTGGCGGCAGGGCGGGACGGTGTACGCCGAGGCCGCCCTGCCGCCCGGACTCCACCAGGACGCCGCCCGGTTCGGCATCCACCCAGCCCTGCTGGACGCCGCCCTGCACGCCATCGGTTTCGGCGACTTCCTGGGCGAGGAGACGTATCTGCCGTTCGCCTGGCGGGATGTGACGCTGCACGCCGTCGGCGCCACCGCGGTCCGGGTGCGGATCACCGCCGCCGGACCGGACACTCTGTCGGTGACCCTCGCCGACGCCCAGGGCGCGCCCGTGGTCACCATCGGCTCGCTGGTGATGCGCCCGGTCCGCGCCGAGGCGCTGCGCGGCGGCGCCGACCCGACCCGCGACGCCCTGTTCCGGGTGGACTGGAACCCGCTGCCGATGGACGCCGGTGCCCCGGAAGGGGCGGGCTGGGCGGTGCTCGGCGACGACGCCCACGGGCTGGCCCCGGCGCTGCGCAACACCGGCGCCTTCAGCGCCGCGTACGCCGGGCGCGAGGAACTGGGCGCGGCCGTCGAGGCGGGAGCGCCCGTCCCCGAGGTGGCGCTGTGGTCGTTCGACCCGCCCGCCGGAGGCGACCGTGGCGCCGGCCTCACCGCGGCCGTGCACCGGACCGTGACCGAGGTGCTGGAGCAGGTGCGCGGCTGGCTGGCCGACGAGCGGCTGAGCGGCGGCCGGCTGGTGCTGATCACCCGCCGGGCGGTGGCCGTGCGGAGCGGCGAGGACGTGACCGACCTGACCCACGCCGCGCTGTGGGGCCTGCTGCGCTCCGCGCAGGCCGAGCACCCGGGGCGGCTGCTGCTGGTCGACGTCGACGGACGCGACGAGTCGCGGGCCCGGTTCGCGGTGGCCGTCAAGGCGGCCGTCGCCGCCGGGGAGACGCAGCTCGCGCTGCGCGTCGGCACCGCGCTCACCCCGCGTCTCGCCCGCGCCGCGGCCGGGGAGCTCCTGGCGCCGCCACCCGGCGAGACCGCCTGGCGGCTGGACACCACCGGGCCCGGCACACTGGACAACCTGGCGCTGCTGCCCCATCCCGAGGCCCTGGCCCCGCTGGAGCCGGGCCAGGTGCGGGTGTCGGTGCGCGCGGCGGGCGTCAACTTCCGCGATGTGCTGGTGAGCCTGGGCATGGTGCCCGGCCAGGCGCGGCTGGGCAGCGAGGGCGCCGGTGTGATCACCGAGATCGGCTCCGAGGTGACCGGTGTCGCGGTCGGCGACCGCGTCATGGGCCTGCTGCCCGACCCGTTCGGCCCGGTCTCCGTGGTCGACCAGCGGCTGGTGGTCCGCGTTCCGCGCGGCTGGTCCTACGAGCAGGCCGCGGCGGTCCCGGCGGCGTTCCTCACCGCGTACTTCGGCCTGGCCGACCTCGGCGGCCTCCGCGACGGCCAGTCGGTGCTCGTGCACGCGGCGACCGGCGGCGTGGGCATGGCCGCCGTGCAGCTCGCCCGCTACTTCGGTGCCGAGGTGTACGCCACGGCGAGCGAGCCCAAGTGGGACACGCTGCGCGGGATGGGCCTGGACGCCGGGCACATCGCCTCCTCCCGCACCCTCGACTTCGAGGAGAAGTTCCGCACCGCCACCGGCGGGCGCGGCGTGGACGCCGTACTGAACTCGCTCGCGGGCGAGTTCACCGACGCCTCGCTGCGGCTGCTGCCACGCGGCGGTCGGTTCCTGGAGATGGGCAAGACCGACCCGCGCGAGCCGGCCGCCGTCGCCGAGGCGTACCCGGGTGTCGGCTACCGGCGCTACGACCTCATCGACGCCGGGGCCGACCGGATCGGCGAGATCCTGGCCACGCTGGTCAAGCTGTTCGAGCGGCGGGTGCTGCGGCCGTTGCCGGTGCGCACCTGGGACGTGCGCCGCGCCCCGGAGGCGTTCCGCCTCATGAGCCAGGCCCGGCACACCGGCAAGCTGGTGCTGACCGTGCCCCGGCCGCCGGCCCCCGACGGCACCGTCCTGGTCACCGGCGGTACCGGCACCCTGGGCGGGGTGGTCGCCCGCCACCTGGTGGCCGGGCACGGCGTACGCCATCTGCTGCTGACCTCCCGCCGCGGCCGGGACGCCACGGGCGCCGGGGAGCTGGCGGCGGAGCTGACCGGCCTGGGCGCGCACAGCGTGGAGATCGCCGCCTGTGACGCCGCCGACCGCGACGCCCTCGCCGCGCTGCTCGCCGCCGTCCCCGCCGACCGGCCGCTGACCGCCGTGGTGCACACCGCAGGCGTGCTGGAGGACGGGCTGCTGGAGTCGCTGACGCCCGAACAGGTCGACCGGGTGCTGCGGCCCAAGGTCGACGCCGTGGTCAACCTGCACGAGCTGACCCGCGACGCCGACCTCACCGACTTCGTACTGTACTCCGCGGGCGCGGGCGTCCTCGGCAACCCCGGCCAGAGCAACTACGCCGCCGCCAACGCCTTCCTCGACGCCTTCGCCCACCACCGCCGCGCCCGGGGACTGCCCGCGGTGTCCATGGCCTGGGGCTACTGGGCCGAGACCAGTGAGCTGACCGGCCGCCTGGAGGAGGCCCACCTGGCCAGGATGGCGCGCTCGGGCGTGCTGCCCATCTCCTCCGAAGAGGGCATGGCCCTGTTCGACGCGGGCCGCGCGTCCGGGGAACCGCTCGTGGTCCCCACCCGGCTCGACCTGGCCGCCCTGCGCGACAGGGCCGGGGCCGGGCCGCTGCCCGGCATGCTGCGCGAACTGGTCCGCGGCCGTGCCCCGGCGGCCCGTCAGGTCGCCGACTCCGGCGGCGCCGCCGTCGAGGCGCGCTCGCTGCGGTCCCGGCTGGCCGGCCGGTCGGCCGCCGAACAGCGGGAGCTGCTGGTGGAACTGGTACGCCTGCATGTGGCGGCCGTGCTCGGGCTGCCGTCGGCCGACGCGGTCGGCGGCGACCGGGCCTTCAAGGACATGGGCCTGGACTCGCTCACCGCCGTCGAACTGCGCAACCGGCTCGGCGCGGCCACCGGCCTCACCCTGGCCAGCACCCTGGTGTTCGACTTCCCCTCGCCCGGTGAGCTGGCCGAACACCTCCACCTCGAACTCGTCCCCGAGGCCGAGGCACTGCCCGCCGCCGACCCCGAGGAGGAGCGCGTCCGCGCCCTGCTCGCCTCGCTGCCGCTGTCCCGACTACGCGGCGCCGGGGTGCTCGACACCCTGCTGGAGCTGGCCGCGGACCCGGCCGCCGGGGCCCCGGCGGGGGAGGAGGAGGGGGACGACTCCGGCCAGATCGCCGCGATGGACCTCGACGACCTCGTCCGGGCCGCGCTCGGCGAAGGCGGTGACGCATGAGCACCCCGAACGAGAAGGTGGTCGAGGCGCTGCGCGCGGCGGTGACCGAGACCGACCGGCTGCGCCGCCAGAACCAGGCGCTGCGCGCCGCCGCGTCGGAGCCGATCGCCGTCGTCGGCATGGCCTGCCGCTTCCCCGGAGGCGCCGGGTCGCCCGAGGAGATGTGGCAGGGCGTCGCGGCCGGCCGGGACATGATGACCGAGGTCCCCCGGGACCGGGGCTGGGACATCGAGGGGCTGTTCGGCACCGAGGACGGCGGCCCCGGCGCCTCCGCCGCCCGCGAGGGCGGATTCCTCGACCACGTCTCGCACTTCGACGCCGACTTCTTCGGCATCTCGCCGCGCGAGGCGCTGGCCATGGACCCGCAGCAGCGGGTCATGCTGGAGGTCTCCTGGGAGGCGTTCGAACGGGCAGGTCTCGACCCGCTGTCGCTCAAGGGCAGCCGGACCGGTACGTACATCGGCATCTCCTACTCGGCCTACGGGTCCGACGTCACCCACATCCCGGCCGGTGTCCACGGCTACTCGATGACCGGGAACGTCACCTCCGTCGCCTCCGGGCGCATCGCGTACGTCCTCGGCCTGGAGGGGCCCGCCGTCTCCATCGACACGGCCTGCTCCTCGGGCCTGGTGGCACTCCACCAGGCCATGTACGCGCTGCGGTCCGGCGAGTGCCCGCTCGCGCTGGTCGGCGCCGTGACCGTGATGCCGACCCCCGCCCTGTTCGTGGAGTTCACCCGGCAGGGCGGGCTCGCGGCCGACGGGCGAGCCAAGGCGTTCGCCGCCGCGGCCGACGGCACCGCCTGGGCGGAGGGCGCGGGCGCGCTCGTCCTGGAGCGGTTGTCCGACGCGCGGCGGAGCGGCCACCGGGCGCTGGCGGTGATCCGCGGCTCCGCGGTCAACCAGGACGGCGCCAGCAACGGCCTGACCGCGCCCAGCGGCGCCGCACAGCGCAGGCTGATCCGCTCCGCCCTGGACAGCGCGGGCCTGGACGGGCACGAGGTCGACGCCGTCGAGGCACACGGCACCGGCACCAAGCTCGGCGACCCCATCGAGGCGCGGGCACTGCTGGCCACCTACGGGCAGAACCGGCCCGCCGACCGCCCCTTGTGGCTCGGCTCGGTGAAGTCCAACTTCGGGCACGCCGGGACCGCCGCAGGACTGGCCGGGGTCATCAAGATGGTGCAGGCCATACGTCACGGCCTGCTGCCCGAGACCCTGCACGTGGACGAGCCCACGCCCGGTGTCGACTGGTCCTCCGGCGCGGTACGGCTGCTCACCGAGCCCCGGCCCTGGCCGGAGAACGACCGCCCGCGCCGCGCGGGGGTCTCGGCCTTCGGCATCAGCGGCACCAACGCCCACGTGATCCTCGAACAGGCACCGGCACAGTCCCCGGCCGACGGAGAGGGCGGTGCGGCCCGGGAGGGAGCCGTCCTGCTGGCGGTCTCCGGACAGACCGGTCCGGCACTGGCCGCCCAGGCGGAACGGCTGGCGGCGCACCTGGAGCGGTACCCCGAACTCCCCCTGGCCGACGTCGCCCTGTCGCTGGCGACCACGCGCGCCGCCCTGGAGGAGCGCGCCGCGGTGATCGCCGACGGCCGCGACGAGGGCTTGCGCGCCCTGCGCGCGCTGGCCGCCGGAACGCCCGACCCCGCCGTGTTCACGGGATCCGCGTCGGCGCGCGGCCGCACGGCGTTCCTGTTCACCGGCCAGGGCGCTCAGCGCCCCGGGATGGGACGGGAGCTGTACGAGGCGTTCCCGGTGTACGCGCGCGCCTTCGACGAGGCGTGCGAGCAGGTCGACCGGCATCTGGACCGCCCGCTGCGCGAGGTGGTCTTCGCCGCCGAGGACACCCCCGAGGCCGCGCTGCTGGACGATACGCTCTACACCCAGACCGCCACGTTCGCCCTACAGGTGGCGCAGTACCGCCTGTGGGAGTCCTGGGGCATCGTCCCCGGCCATCTCATCGGCCACTCGGTGGGCGAGCTGTCCGCCGCCCACGTGTCCGGGGTCCTCCCGCTCGCCGACGCCGCCGCGCTCGTGGCGGCCCGCGCCACCCTGATGCGCGCGCTGCCGGACGGCGGCGCGATGTACGCGCTCCAGGCGTCCGAGGACGAGGTGGCGCCGCTGCTGGCGGGCCGCGAAGCCGAGATGTCCGTCGCGGCCGTCAACGGCCCCCGCGCCACCGTGGTCTCCGGCGACGAGGAGGCCGTCGCGGAGGTGGCCGCACACTTCACCGGGCAGGGCCGCAAGACGAAGCGGCTGCGGGTCAGCCACGCCTTCCACTCGCCCCGGATGGAACCGGTGCTGGCGGAGTTCCGGCGCGTCGCGGCCGGACTGTCGTACGCCGCGCCGCGCATCCCGGTCGTCTCCAACGTGACCGGGCGGCTCGCCTCCGAACAGGAGCTGTGCTCACCGGACTACTGGGCCCGCCACATCCGCCAGGCCGTCCGCTTCCTGGACGGGGTGCGCACCCTCGCCGACGAACACGTCACCGTGTTCCTGGAGCTGGGCCCCGACGCCGTCCTCACCGCGATGGCCCGGGACTGCCTCGGCGACCGCGCCGCCGAGGCGGCGCTGATCCCGACACTGCGTCACCGGCGGCCGGAAACCCGTACCGCGCTCGCCGCCGTGGCCGCCGCGTACGTCCGGGGCATCCACCCCGACTGGAACGCGGTGTACGGCGGCGGCCGACGGGTCGACCTGCCGACGTACGCCTTCCAGCGCCGCCGGTTCTGGCTGGAGGACGCCACCCCGGAGGCCGAGGGCGTCGTACGCCCCCTCACCGGAGCCCCCGGCCCCGCCGCGTCCGCCGAGACCCCCGGATCGCTTCGGGAGCGGCTGCGCGCGCTGGGCGAGGACGAGCGCCGGGAGCAACTGACCGCCGTGGTACGCCAGTACGCGGCGGACACCCTCGGCCATGTCTCCGCCGACGCGGTGGCCCCGGGCCGGAACCTCGCCGACCTCGGCTTCGACTCCATATCGGCGGCCGAGTTCGCCGCCCTGCTCGGCGCCGCCGCCGGGCTCGCCCTGCCCACCACTGTGGTCTTCGACCATCCCACCGCCGTGGACGTGGCGGAGTTCCTCGCCCGCGAGGTGGCGGAGAGCGCGCCGGACGGCCCGGCCGCCGCCCCTGCCACAGCCACGCCCACGTCCGCGCCCGGAACCTCCGCCTCCGCCGAGGGCCTGAACGCCCTGTTCCTGCGCGCCTGCCAGGAGGGCAGGGCGGCCGAGGTCCATCCCCTGATGGCCGCGCTCGCCGCGTACCGGCCCTCGTTCACGTCCGGCACGGACCTGACGCGGCGGCCGCGCACGGTGTGGCTGTGCGACGGCCCCGACGAGCCGGTGCTGATCTGCTTCCCGTCGTTCGTATGGCAGCAGAACTTCTACCAGTACGCGCGCCTCGCCTCCGGCTTCCGCGGCCGGCGCCCGGCCGCGATGACCGGGCTCCCCGGCTTCCTCGCGGGCGAGCCGCTGCCCGCGACCGTGGAGGCCATGGCCGACGCGCTGGCCGACGCGGTGCTGCGGGCGGCCGACGGCAGGCGGTTCGCGCTGCTGGGCCACTCCGGCGGCGGTTCGATCGCGAGCGTGGTGACGGCCCGGCTGGAGAGCGGGGACACCCGACCCGAGGCCCTGGTCCTGCTCGACACACCCACCTGGGGCGGGAAGCACGGCCTCGACGCGGCCGAATGGGGCGACGCGGTGCAGGGCTCGCTGCTCGGCCGCGGAGAGCGCATCGCGTCGGCGGGCGACGGCGCGGACGACGCCTGGGTCACCGCCCGGGCCCGGTACGCCGAGTTCGACTACGCGGTGCCGGAGATCGGCGCCCCGACCCTCCTGGTGCGCGCCAGTGAGCCGCTGGGCGGCCCGGACGCCCGGCCCGAGGGCGACGGCTGGCGGGTCGTCTGGGAGCCGCCGCACACGCTCGAGGAGGTCCCCGGCGACCACTTCTCGATGCTGGAGGGCGACAACGCGGCCAAGACCGCCCAGGCCGTGGAGAACTGGCTGCGTGCCGACCGGCCATGACCCGACCCCGACCCCGGCCCCACCTGACGACCGAGCAAAGAGAAAGAGAGCGCGCGATGACCCAATGGGACCGCAAGGCCGGCTCGTGGCTCACGCGGTACACCCCGGTCCCGGGGGCGGGCGGCGCGGGTCGCCGGACCCAGCTGATCTGCCTGCCGCACGCCGGGGGATCGGCCACCTTCTTCCAGCCGCTGGCCCGCGAGATGGCCGAGATCGCCGAGAGCCCCGAGGCGGCGGAAGCGGCAGACGCGGCCGAGGTGCTCGCGGTGCAGTACCCCGGGCGGCAGGAACGGCGCGCCGAGCCGGTCATCGAGGACCTGTCCGTCCTCGCGGACCGCACCGCCGAGGCGCTGGCGCACGCCGGGGACGCCCCGCTGGCCCTGTTCGGGCACAGCATGGGCGCGCTGCTGGCCTGGGAGGTCGCCCGTCGGCTGGAGACCCGGTACGAGCGGCGGCCCACCGCGCTGATCATCTCCGGGCGGCCCGCGCCCTCGCTCCACGCGGACGTCCAGCTCCACCGGCGCCGGGACGCCGAACTGATCGCCGACCTGCGCCACCTCAGCGGCACGTCTGCCGATCTGTTGTCCGACCCGGGCATCCTGCGGATGGTGCTGCCCGTGCTGCGCGGCGACTACAAGGCGGTGGACGGCTACCGCTACGTTCCCGGGCCGCCGCTGCGCTGCCCGGTCGCCGTCCTCCTCGGGGACCGGGACCCGTGGGCCGGGGAGGCGGAGGCGAGGGGCTGGGCCGACGAGACGACCGGCCCCGTCACGTTCCGCACCTTCCCCGGCGACCACTTCTACCTCACCGCCCAGTGGCGGCAGGTGGCCCGGGCGGTGGCCGAAACCCTCTCCTCGGTCACCGCCGGCTGACCGCACCACGCCCCAACGACCCCTTTCCGAAAGGAACGTGAGACATACGATGGCCGAAACCACGAGGGCGGTGGTGCTGGGCGCGGGTATGGCGGGCATGCTGGCCGCCACCGCACTGGCCCGCCATGTCGATGCCGTCACCGTGCTGGACCGCGACAAGCTCCCGGATGGCGCCGATCCCCGCAAGGGGGTGCCGCAGGCGCGCCACACCCATGTGCTGTGGTCGGGTGGGGCCCGGGTGATCGAGTCACTGCTGCCCGGCACCACCGACCGGCTGCTGGACGCGGGCGCCCACCGGATCGGGCTGCCGGAGGACCTGGTGTCGCTCACCGCGTACGGCTGGCAGCAGCGGTTCCCGGAGACCCAGTTCATGGTCGCGGCCAGCCGTTCGCTGCTGGACTGGGCGGTGCGCGACCAGGCGGCGCGCGACCCGAAGGTGACCGTTCTCGGCGACATGGACGTCATCGGGCTGCGCGGCGACGCCGGGCGCATCACGGGCGTCACGTACAAGCCGCGCCGGGAAGGGACGGTGTCGGCGCTCGAAGCCGACATCGTGGTGGACGCCACCGGGCGCGGCTCACCGATGAAGCGCTGGCTCACCACGCTCGGCCTGCCGCCGGTGCAGGAGGACGTCATCGACTCGGGGATGGCGTACGCGACCCGCGTCTTCCGCGCGCCCGAGGGCGCCCGGAAGAAGTTCCCGCTGGTCAGTGTGTACGCGGATCACCGGGCCGGAATACCCGGGCGTAACGGGATCCTGCTGCCGATCGAGGGCGGCCGCTGGATGGTGACCCTGTCCGGCACCCGGGGCGGCGAGCCGCCGACCACCGAGGACGGCTTCGCGGACTACCTGGAGACCCTGCGCCATCCGCTGATTGCCGAACTGGTGCGCCGGGCCGAGCCGCTGACGGGTGTCCAGGCGTCGCGTTCGACCGCCAACCAGCGGTTGTTCTACGACCGGCTGGTGGACTGGCCGGACGGCCTGGTGGTGCTCGGGGACGCGGTGGCCGCGTTCAACCCGGTGTACGGGCACGGCATGAGCGCCGCGGCTCTCAGCGCATCCGCGCTGGGCGCCGCCCTCACAGAGACCGGCCTCACGCCCGGGACGGCGCGCGCCGCGCAGCGGGCGATCGGCACGGTGGTGGACACCCCGTGGTCGCTGGGCACTTCGCAGGACATCTGCTACCCCGATGTCTACACCCAGACCGAGGATCCCCGGTTGACCCGGTTCGCCGACGAGCGGCGCCGGCAGGCCGATGTGATCGGCACGGTCGCGCTGGCCGACCCCGTGGTGTGCGCGGCGGCCATGCAGGTGAACACGCTCTCGGGAGCCGCGGACGCCCTCCAGTCAGCCGAGGTGCAGACGGCGTTGGCCCGGGTGACGAACGACGGGCTGCCTCCGCTCACGGCTCCGACCCTGAGCGACGACGAGCGCCGAGCGGCCGAACTGGACGCCATCCTGCCTGCTTGACCGCTGTTGACGGACTTTTGACGCGGCCGGGGGAGATTCCTTCCCCCGGCCGCCGTGCTTCCCCTTCACAGCGACGCGGCGTCAGATTACAGTGAGGACTGAAACTTCTAGAAGTTGCTGTTCACCCTAGGAGGTGCTGCAGTATGTCGTCATCTGCTGACCAGGAACCAGGTTCCGAGACGGAAGAAGAAGTACTGGCGTGGATGGAGCAGGTGACGGCCTGGTTCATGCAGCAGGCAGGCTGGCCCCCGATCATGGGCCGGACGATGGCCTGGCTCATGGTCAGCGATCCACCGGAGCAGACCGCCGCGCAGATCGCCAAGGCCGTGCAGGCGAGCCGGGCCTCACTCACCACTACGCTCCGGTTGCTCACCGAGGCACGGATGGTGCAGGCGGTCACCCGGACCGGCCAGCGTGCCACCTACTACCGCATCACCGAGGACGCCTGGTCCGGCGTTCTCAAACGACGCCTCGAGAGCCTGGCGTCCTTCGTGGACATCACCGGCGACGGGCTGAAGCTCTTCCCCGACGGCGCCGAGCGCGCCGGACGGATGCGTGAAGCCCACCGGATGTTCGAGTGGCTCAGCTCCGAGGCCGAACCCATGTGGAAGCGCTGGGACGCCATGAACTCGGGCGATCAGAAGACTGAAGGGGAAGAAGAGGGGATGTCGTCATGAGTAGCAACGAGGAGTCCCGCAAATGGTGGGCACTCGGAGCGATCGGACTGAGCCTGCTGGCGGTCGGGGTGGACGCCACCATCCTCAACGTCGCACTGCCGACGGTCAGCGCCGACCTTAATGCGTCAACAAGCCAACTTCAGTGGATTGTCGATGCCTTCACCCTGGTCCTGGCCGCGGTCCTGCTGCCGGCCGGTCTCCTGGGTGACAAGTTCGGCCGTAAGAAACTGCTCCTGCTGGCCCTGATCCTGTTCGGCGCTGCCTCCCTGTGGTGTGCCTATTCCGGTACGGCCGACCAGCTCATCGTCGCCCGCGCGGTGCTGGGCCTCGCGGCGGCCTTCCTGGTGCCGCTGTCCACCTCCGTCCTGCTCAACATCTTCGAGAGTGAGGCGGAGCGCACCAAGGCCATCGGTGTCGTCGCCGTCTCCCAGATGCTCGGGCTGCCGCTCGGACCCATCATCGGCGGCGCGCTGCTCAACCACTTCTGGTGGGGCTCGGTCTTCCTCATCAACGTGCCCCTGGTGCTGCTCGGCACCCTCGCGGTCGCCAAGCTCGTGCCCGAGTCGCGCGGCGCGGGGGACACCGGCATCGACTTCGTCGGCGTCGTGATCTCCAGCGTCGGTCTCACCGCCCTCACCTTCGGCGCCATCGAGGCGGGCGAGAAGGGCTGGGGCAGCCCCGAGACGCTTATCTCGGTGGGCGGCGGTCTGGTCGCCCTGATCGTGTTCGCCGTCTGGGAGGCCCGGGTTGCCGCGGCCGGCCGCTACCCGCTGGTCGACCTCAGCCTCTTCCGCACCCAGGGCTTCGTCTGGGGTTCCGTGCTCAGCACCGTCGTCAGCTTCGCGATGTTCGGTCTGATGTTCGCCCTGCCGCAGTACTTCCAGGCTGTCCAGGGCGCCGATGCCCTCGGCACCGGTCTACGGCTGCTGCCCATGATCGGCGGACTGCTGGTCGGCGCCAGCGTCATCAACAAGATGCCCGCCAACCTCGGCCCCCGGTCCGTACCCGCCCTCGGCTTCCTCCTGATCGCCGCGGGCCTCTTCACGGGCACCTACACCGAGACCGACACCGGATACGGATTCGTCGCCATCTGGCTCGTGGTCATCGGCGCCGGCCTCGGCCTCGCCATGACCCGCTCGATGTCCGCCGCCCTCAACACCCTCTCCAAGGAGCGCAGCGGCGTCGGCTCCGCCGTCGTCCAGGCCCTGCGCCAGGTCGGTGGCGCGATCGGCGTCGCGGTGCTCGGCTCCGTCGCCAACGCCAGTTACCGCGACAACCTCGATCTCGGGGGCGTACCCCAGCAGATCGAGGAGGCGGCCGGCCGAAGCGTCTCCACCGGTGTGGCCGTGGCGTCCAAGCTCAAGGACGCCAAGATGCTCGACACCGTACGCGACGCCTTCGTGGACGCCATGCACACCCTGCTGTTCGTCTGCTCCGGCATCGGCGTCATCGCCGCCCTGCTCGCCCTGGCCTTCATGCCCAAGCGCGTGGCCCAGTCCCCCGAGGCCGCGACCGGGACCGAGGACGAAGGCGCCAAGGAGACCAGCGACTCGGTCTCCTGACCCCGGGCCCCTGACCGGGGCCCGAAAACGCCGCGGCACCGCTAATCCCCCGCATGCGGTGCCGCGGCTTATTCGTGTTCTTCTCGTTTCCTACTCGGCGACGTAGGTGACCCGACTCCAGGCGAAAACCTGAAGGTCGCTCCCGTCATGGCTGACCGTTTCCGGGGTGGGCTCGAAGTGCTCATAACGATTGCCCCGCTGAATCTTCAGCGAGAGAGCCGGGTCCGCCACATAGCGGACGCGTTCGGCCTCGGACATCTGGGAGGCGGGTCCCCCTCGGAGCAGCACGTTGGCCCTCGGACTCTGAACGGCGGTCACGGATCCTCCTCCTGGAAGAAAGCTCTGCGCGGCCAACGTTCCACCAGCCGCCGGCCTCCGGAGAACCCCTATCCCCCCATACCGTGCCCGGCCCGCCGATGCACGGGTCCTGACGCCCGGTTAGGGGTTCATGCGGTGGTGCCGCCCTGCCTAGAGTCGGCCCGGCCGTCCCGCAACCCATCCATGAATCGGGGGCCCTCATGGCCATGGAAGACCTCGTCAGCGCCGCTCTCTCCGATGACGCCACCCCGGAGGACTTCGCCGCACTGTCCGTGCCCGAGTCCTACCGCGGAGCCATCATCCGCAAGGAGGAGGTCGCGATGTTCGAGGGGCTGGCCACCGTCGACAAAGACCCCGGGAAGTCGCTGCACATCGAGAACGTGCCGACCCCCGAACCCGGCCCCGGCGAGGCCCTGATCGCGGTGATGTCGAGCGCCATCAACTACAACACCGTGTGGAGCGCCATCTTCGAACCGCTCCCCACCTTCGTCTTCCTGGAGCGCTACGCCCAGTCCGGCCCGGAAGGCGCCCGCCACGACCTCCCGTACCACGTCCTCGGCTCCGACCTGTCCGGCATCGTCCTGCGCACCGGCCCCGGCGTCCGCCGCTGGAAGCCCGGCGACCGGGTCGTGGCCCACTGCCTGTCGGTCGAGTTGGAGAGCGCCGATGGCCACAACGACACCATGCTTGACCCCGAGCAGCGCATCTGGGGCTTCGAGACCAACTTCGGCGGCCTCGCCGAACTCTCCCTCGTCAAGGCCAACCAGCTCATGCCCAAGCCGGACCACCTCACCTGGGAGGAGGCCGCCTGCTCGGGCCTGGTCAACTCCACCGCGTACCGCCAGCTCGTCTCTCGCAACGGTGCCGGGATGAAACAGGGCGACAACGTGCTGATCTGGGGCGCCAGCGGCGGACTCGGCAGTTACGCCACCCAGTTCGCCCTGAACGGCGGCGCCAACCCCATCTGCGTCGTATCCTCCGCCCAGAAGGCCGAAATCTGCCGCACCATGGGCGCCGAGGCCATCATCGACCGCGCCGCCGAGGACTACCGCTTCTGGAAGGACGAGCAGACCCAGAACCCCCGCGAATGGAAGCGCTTCGGCAAGCGCATCCGCGAACTCACCGGCGGTGAGGACGTCGACATCGTCTTCGAGCACCCCGGCCGCGAGACCTTCGGCGTCTCCGTCTACGTCACCCGCAAGGGCGGCACCATCGTCACCTGCGCCTCCACCACCGGCTACCGCCACGAGTACGACAACCGCTACCTGTGGATGTCGCTCAAGCGCATCATCGGCTCCCACTTCGCCAACTACCGCGAGGCATGGGAGGCCAACCGCCTCATCTCCAAGGCCAAGATCCACCCCACCCTGTCAAAGGTCTTCCCCCTCTCCGACACCGCCGCGGCCGTCCGCGAGGTCCACCGCAACCTCCACCAGGGCAAGGTCGGGGTCCTGGCCCTGTCCCCCGAGGAGGGCCTGGGCGTGGACGACCCCGAAACCCGCGCCCGCCACCTCCCGCTCATCAACCGCTTCCGCGGCACGGGAGAGTAGCCGGGCCCGACGGGGCGGCCGGGAGCAGCGGGTGGCCGGGATCCGACCAGAGGAGTCGCAGCAGCACGGTCAAGCATCTCGTCGGTCGGCGCGGACGCGCTACACCCAGTCTTGGACCAGGGGAGGAGAGGAGCGATTGTGTTGACTTTTCTCCAAGCTCACCGAGTGCGTGACCTGCACGGACGCAATATCCGGCACCTACAGCACGGATGTGGTTTCTGTTGGCAGCCGGTGGCTTTTCCCGCCCCTCACGCAGGGGCCGGCCGTCGTCGCTCCGCGCCCAGCCCGAGGCGAGCTCGCTCACGACATGAGCCCTGGAATCCGCAGGCGCCTGCCTACACCGGTGGCGGAACGCACAGCGTCACGCTGTTCAAGGGCGGCCCCGACTTTGACGAGTCGGGCACGGAGTCAGATGCCGAAGCCGATGACGAGCCGAAGTTGCCTGACAAATGGGCTCCTTCCAGTGATCCGGAGCTGATCGTCTGCGAATTCCTGGTGAAGGAATCCGTGGGGGGCCGGCTGATCGCATGCGAGTACGAGGAGCTGGGTGGTGATGGATCCGTCAGCACCCGCGTGCCTGTGTATTCGGCGGGATACAGCTATCGGGTGCTCGAAGCCAAGACGGGCCGGCTGGTGGATCCGTTCAACCTGAGCGGTTCAGTGAGTGCTTGGGATTCCTGCCCGGTCGAGCAGAGCGGCATCGCGTCCAGCGAAGCGGCGTATCAGCACGTTTCCAGCCGTGACTTGACCAAACGGCTGCGTTTCCCTGGTCGAGGGGCCCACGGGGGGACTGAGGTGAAGGGAAGCCCGCCCCTGGGGCGCGGTCCGCGCCCCGGGGCTGGGCCAAGGCCCAGGAGCGCGTCGGCTTGGGAACGCAGGAAGTCGGCCCACGTGCTGGAGCTCCGGTCGGGCGCCGGATCGATGCCGGCATCCTTAAGGATCTTCCAGACGGTCGACGCGGCCACCTTCACTCCCAGCACGAGCAGCTCGCCATGACGGCGCCTGTAGCCCCAGCTTGGATTCTCTCTCGCCAGACGCAGCACCAGAATCCGGATGGAGCGCACGGTACGTGGGCGACCGGGTCGCTTGGGCCGCGATAAGGCGGCATGACGGCGCCTGGCAAGGTCACGATGCCAGCGCAGCACCGTGTCAGGACGCACGAGCAACCGCACCTGCCGCAGAACCGGCAACGGCAGCCGGTGCAGCAGCGCCGCCAGGAACGCCCGATCGCCCGGAGCGAACCGAACTCGGCCACCGTCGAGTTGGCGTTCGAGCACCGTGATCTGATGGCGGAGGGCCGGGATCTCCGTATCCTTGTCCGGTCGCTCATCGGCAGCAGACGCAGCAGCGCGAACGCGTTGGTCACTCCCAGGTAGGCCAGTCGCAGCAGCACGGTCGATCATCATGACGCGTGGACTACCCGCTATGCGAGAGCGCCGACTCGAGCGACGGGGCCGACGACCGCCAGTCCGGGTGCATGCCTTCTACCAGGGCGGATGACATTCTCGGCAAGCACACGGCTGAGCGGAATCTACGGAACGATCCTGTTCGACGAGCTCGGCGAGAACGCGGACGGTGACCTCCATCAGCGCAATGTGACCGTCTTCGCTGACGGCGAGCTGGACCGGTCTCCCTGTGGATCCGGCTCGGCGTCACGAGTGGCGGTACTCGCGGCTCGCGGAGCGCTCAAGCCCGGGAAGGAACTGTTGCACGACTCCATCGTGGGGTCGCGGTTCACCTGCTCTGTCATGGGCGAGACCACGGTGGGTGCTTTCGACGCGGTCGTTCCCACCGTAACCGGCATGGCCTATCACTTCGGGTCGAGTCGGTTCACGGTCGATCCTCGGATCTAGGCGGGCGCAGCTGCTCGGTTCGAGGACGTCGCGGTACCCGCGGACCTCACGGCGACCGACGAGGACCGCCACGAGGTCCGCGCGTGGCTCTGGCGCGTGCTCCTCGCCGACGGCACGCGCGCCTCACCACCGGGGGACGTCAGCAACGGACCGAGACTTCCGTGCCAGCCGCCATCTCATGCCGGACCAGCGGAAACCGTACGTAAGGTTCGGAAAGAGAACCACCCCTGAGGCCCAGTCGCTCCGCTGCCGCGACAGTGATCCCGGTCCTGTAGATCTCGAAGAAGTGGCCGGGAGGTCGGGCTTTGCCGCGCCTATTCCTTCCATCGCGATGCTTATGGAATGGCCTGGATCAGCTAATTGCTGGCGGCGGATGGGCGCGGCGGTCACGGCAGGGACGGGGCAGCCGAAGCTGCCCGCCGTTGATCTCGCCCGTCAGTAGCGGCGCATTCAGCGGCCGCCCTCGGTCAGGGGGCTGGCTCAAGCATGTGCCCATGATGGCCGGTGCCGTGTCCGTGCTGCGCAGTGGGCGCGGCATCACCCGTCCCCGCGTCCACGGAGAACAGCGCCCGGAGCCAGCCTATTTGGGCTCGCTTACCCACTCGGCAGCAGAGCAGGTCAGGCACGTAAGCGGCGAGCATGCTGCACCACAGTGGCGTTCAAGGTCTCTCTGGTGTCCCGCCCGGGCGGGAGAACGTCCGGCCCGCCCGGGCGGTGTAGTCGTTTGAACTTGTTTTCTTGTTAGGGAGCTTGACGAAGTTTCGAACACGACTTCACACTAGCGCTCACCTCCTGGGGGCGGTTCGGCTGGCGCACCCTGCGGGACAGTGCTCCGAGACGTCCTCCACTGCCCATGGAGAAGGGCGTACCACGCTATGCAACGAACCTTGAGACGCACCGCGCTCTTGTGGGTCTTGGCATTGCTGGCAGCTGTGTTGGCGGTAGGCGCGGCTCCGGTGCACGCGGCGGCCGGTACCACCACCATCACTCTCGACGGCAGGCAGAGCGGGCGGACATTCGACGGAATAGGTGCGATCAGCGGTGGTGGCGGTAATTCGCGGCTGCTGCGGGACTATCCGCCGGCCCAGCGGTCGCAGATCCTGGACTACCTCTTCAAGCCGGGCTATGGCGCGAATCTCCAGCTGCTGAAGCTGGAGATCGGCGGCGACGCGAACTCGACCGACGGCGCGGAACCGTCCATCGAGCACACTCGCGGCCAGATCAACTGCAACGCCGGTTACGAGTTCTGGCTCGCCGAGCAGGCCAAGGCGCGCAACCCCAAGCTAAAGCTCTACGGGCTGGCCTGGGCGGCGCCCGGCTGGATCAACGGCGGTTTCTGGTCCACCGACACGATCAACTACCTGATCTCGTGGTTGGGTTGTGCCAAGCAGCACGGCCTCACTATCAGCTACCTCGGCGGCTGGAACGAGAAGGGCCACGACGCCAACTGGTACGTCCAGCTGCGTTCCGCCCTGAACAGCGCCGGTTACTCCCGCGTCCAGATAGTCGCCGACGACTCCGGCTGGAGCGTCGCAAACGACATGGCGAGCGACCCCGCGTTCAACGACGCCGTCCAGGTCATCGGCGCCCACTACCCCTGTGAGGGCGGTGACGGCGGCAGCGCGAACACCTGCTCCAGCACCACCACGGCGAAGAACAACGGCAAACCGTTGTGGGCCAGCGAGAACGGCTCGCAGGACATGGACTCCGGGGCTCCCGCGCTGATCCGCTCCATCGTCCGCGGCTACACCGACGCGCGGATGACGGCCTACCTGAACTGGCCGCTGGTCGCCGCTCTCTACCCGAACCTGCCGTTCGACACCGTAGGCCTGGCCACCGCCAACTCGCCCTGGTCGGGGCACTACTCCATCGGCGAGGACACCTGGGCGACCGCTCAGGTGACCCAGTTCGCCCAGCCGGGCTGGAAGTTCATCGACTCCGCCTCCGGCTACCTCGGCGGCACCGAGTCCAACGGCGCCTACGTGACGCTGAGGTCACCGAAGGGCACCAACTACTCCACCGTGCTGGAAACCACCACCGCCACCGCGGCCCAGACTGTCACGATGCGCGTCGAGGGCGGTCTGTCCAACGGTCCGGTGCACGTGTGGGCCACCCGCGTCAACTCTCCCAGTGCCGCAACGGACTTCGTCCACACCCAGGACCTCACCCCGCACAGCGGCACGTACACGCTGACCCTGCGGCCCGGCTGGATCTACACGGTCACCACCACCACGGGCCAGGGCAAGGGCACCGCCACCTCGCCCGCCGCCCACGCGCTCGCGCTGCCCTACCGCGACAACTTCGACAAAGACGCCACCGGCACGGAAGCCACCTACCTGTCCGACATGCAGGGCTCGTTCGAGGCGCGGCCGTGCGCGAACGGGCGCTCCAAGCAGTGCGTGCAGCAGGTGACGCCGGTGAAGCCGATCGAGTGGCAGGACGACTCCGACCCCTTCTCTCTCCTCGGTGACACCTCCTGGACCGACTACACGGTGAAGGCCGACGTCAACCTCCAGCAGGCCGGCACCGTGGAACTGCTGGGACGGGCCAATACCCAGAACCGGCCGCAGAGCCACCAGGCGGCCTACCAGCTGCGGGTCAGCGACACCGGTGCATGGTCGATCGCCCGGAACTCCGCCGCGGGGATCCTGACCACCCTCACCTCGGGAACCCACACCGCGCTGGGCACCGGCTCCTGGCACACCATCTCGCTCGGCTTCTCCGGCGACGGGATTACCGCGACCCTGGACGGCGCCACCCTCGGCACAGTCCACGACAGCAAGTACAGCTCTGGACAGGTCGGCATCGGCGTGGTCGGTTACCGGACCGACCAGTTCGACAACCTGTCGGTCACCGCGAACCCGCCGGGGAACGTCACTGGCATCCTCAAGGGACGGGAGTCGGGCCTGTGCGCCGGCGTCCCCTCCGCCGGCCAGACAAACGGCACCCAGCTGCAGTTGTCGGACTGCGTCGGCGGCACCAGCCAGAGCTGGACCGCCACCCCGTCCGGCCGGCTGATGGTCTACGGCACCGAGTGCCTGTCCGCCAACGGCACCGCCGACGGCACCCCGGCTCAGATCGACGACTGCGATGGCACCGCCGCCCAGCAGTGGGCGGTCAAGTCCGACGGCACGGTGGTGAACACCGCATCCGGCAAGTGCCTGGACGCCACAGGCCACGGCACCACCGCCGGCACGACGCTGGACCTGTGGACGTGCACCGGGGGCGCCAACCAGTTGTGGATCCGTGGTGACGCCTCCAGCCTGCTCAAGGGCCAGGGATCGGACCGGTGCGTCGACGTCCCCGCGTTCAGCCAGACCAACGGCACCCAGGTCGAGCTGTGGGACTGCAACGGCGGCACCAACCAGATCTGGAACTCCACCACCACGAACCAGCTGACCGTGTACGACACCAAGTGCCTGTCCGCCAGCGGAACCGCCGACGGCACTCCGGCCCGGATCGAGGACTGCGACAACTCCACCGCCCAGCAGTGGCGGGTGCGATCCGACGGCAGTGTGGTCAACGTCGGCTCCGGCAAGTGCCTGGACGCACCGGCGAACGGTACCGCGAACGGCACGCTCCTGGACCTCGCGTCCTGCACCGGCGCCGCCAACCAGAACTGGCAGCGGCCGCAGGGGGCTTCCGGCTCCACCACCCAGTAGCACTACCCAGCCCTGTCGCCCAGTTCCTCCCCCTCCCCGCCGGGCCGCGCAAAGGCCGTAATCCGCGATGGCCCGGCGGGGCCTCGAACACGCGTGAGAGCGCTTTCACCGCCCACTTCCACGATCCGATCTCCGAGGACACCCATGCCAACCACCCAGCTCAGACCGCTGACGCTGCGCTGCCTACTGGCGCTGATCCTGCCCTTGGCCGCCCTGCTGATCCCCGCGCACAGCGCCGCAGCTACCGCCGCACCCTCCACCTGGACCGTCAGCGGACCATCCGCCAAGTCCCCGACCTCCGCCCACCTGGCCCTGAACAACGGCACGCTGACCTTCGCCGCGTCCAGCGACGGCCAGACCGTCCTGTCGCCGTCCCCTATCGGGATACAGACGAGCACGGCCGACCTGACCCAGAACCTGACGTTCCTCCAGCGCACCGATCGCACCGTCACCGAGTCCTACACGATGACCACCGGCAAGCAGCACGTCCGGCGGACCACGTACGGGGAGTCGACGCTGTCCTTCACCGGCGCGGGCGGCGCCCGGCTCGACGTCGTGGTACGCGCGTCCGACACCGGCGTGGCCTACCGCTACGTCCTGCCCGGCAGCGGATCGGTGACGGTGGTCCGCGAGGCGTCCTCGTGGACGGTCCCGACCTCGTCCAACGCCTGGCTGGTGCCGCCCGACCAGGAGGACCAGGGCCAGTGGTTCGCCACCACCGCAGGCGGCGCGCCCAGCAACACCTACCACCTGCCGGCGCTGTTCCAGGTCGGCAGCAACTACGCGCTGGTGGCCGAAACCAACCTCGACGGCCGCTACGCCGCCTCGTACCTCTCCCACACCTCCGGCTCCGGCACCTACACCACCTCTCTGGCCAGCGGCATCACCAGCTCCCTGCCGCTGTCCACGCCCTGGCGCACGGCGGCCCTCGGCAGCCTGGCCAGCGTGACGCAGTCCACGATCGTGGACGACCTGGCCACGCCGTCGAAGGTGGCCGACACCTCCTGGATCAAACCGGGCACCGTCGCCTGGTCCTGGCTGAGCGAGCACTCCAGCCCCTCGAGCGAGGAGCGACAGAAGCAGTACATCGACTTCGCCCAGCGGCACGGCTGGAACTACGTCCTGATCGACGAGGGCTGGTCGTCCAGCTGGGTGCCGGACATCGTCTCCTACGCCAAGGCCAGGGGCGTGCGGGTCATCCTGTGGTTCAACTCCTCCGATCTGAGGACGGCCGCACAGCGCGCGGACTGGCTGCCCCGGGTCAAGGAGTGGGGCGTGGCCGGCTTGAAGGTTGACTTCATCGACGCGTACACCCAACCGACCCTGCAGTGGTACGACGCCCTCCTCGCCCAGACGGCCGACCTGAAGCTCATGGTCAACTTCCACGGCACCGCCATGCCGCGCGGCATGCAGCGGACCTGGCCGCAGGTGGCGACGGCCGAGGCCGTCTACGGCGCCGAGCAGTTCCACAACCGGGCCGCGTTCAACACAATCCTGCCGTACACCCGCAACGTGATCTCCAGCATGGACTTCACGCCCGTGGTGTTCAGCATGACCAGCCGTGACACCACGGACGCCCACGAGTTGGCCACCTCGGTGGTGTTCGAGTCCGGCTGGCAGCACTTCGCCGACAGCCCGGAAAGCTATGAGGCCCACCCCGAGGCGCTGCGCATCCTCGACCAGCTGCCCACCACCTGGGACACGACGCGGCTGCTCGGCGGAAGCCCCGGCAAGGAGGCGTACGTGGCGCGCCAGGCCGGCGGACGCTGGTACGTCGGCGGCATCTCGGCGCTGCCCGCGAAGACCTTCCAGTCCTCACTGTCGTTCCTCGACTCGGGCAAGTGGCTCGCCGAGACCGTGCGCGACGGCTCCAACGGCCTGCTGCACGAGACGAAGGTGGTCACGAACGCCGACAGCCTGTCCGTCCCGGAGGCGGCCAACGGCGGCTTCGTCACCGTGCTGTGCCGCTACACGACCGGGCTGACCACGTGCAATGGCCGTGGCCTCACCGGATTCCTCAAGGACAGCGAGAGCGGGCTGTGCGCCGACGTCCTCGGCGCGGGCCAGACCGACGGCGCCAAGGTCGGGCTGTGGGACTGCAACGGCGGCACCAACCAGACCTGGTCCGCCGACTCCGCCGGCCGGCTGACGGTCTACGGCACCAAGTGCCTGCAGGCCAAAGACGGCGGCACCGCTGACGGCACCGCGCTACAGATCAAGGACTGCAACAGCACCGCCGCCCAGCAGTGGACGGTCGATTCCGACGGCACGGTGGTGAACACCGGCTCCGGCAAGTGCCTCGACGTCACCGGCGGTGGCGGGACCGGCGGCACACCTCTGCAGATCTGGACCTGCAACGGCGGCCCCAACCAGAAGTGGTTCCGCTTCAACACCACCTCCGTCTACAAGGGCCAGCAGTCGGGCCGCTGCGTCGACCTGCCCGGCGGCAACCAGACCAACGGCACCCCGGTCGCGCTGTGGGACTGCAACGGCGGCACCAACCAGGCCTGGACCTCCACCGTCAGCAACGAGCTGACGGTCTTCTACAACAGGTGCCTGGAGGCCAAAGGCGGCGGCACCACCGACGGCACCGCGGTACAGATCAAGGACTGCAACGGCAACGCCGGCCAGCAGTGGCGCGTGCGTTCCGACGGCACGATCGTCAACGTCAACGCCGACAAGTGCCTCGACGTGATCGGCGGCGGCACGGCCAACGGCACCCTGCTGCAGCTGTCGACCTGCAACGGCGGCGCCACCCAGAAGTGGGTGAGGTCCTGATGACCCACTTCTGACGCTCGAAGAGCAAGAAAGCCGACGGCCGGCTCTCGCGCTTGCACACCTGAGTCAGCGAGGCCGGCCTCGTGCTGGTCGCGGTGGATGCGGGGATTCTCGTGGGGCTTTCCTTCGGTGAGGGCCGGCGTTGTGCCGGGAGGTGACCTCCCTCTTGCCGTCCTTGCCGGCACCATCGCCGTGTGGCCGCGGGGTCAGAGGCTTCCCCATTCCTGTGCGGCTTGTGCGAGCCGCTCCCACACCGCCGCGACCGCCGCGCTCGTCGGTCTCGCGCAGGGCGTGGAGAAGGTGGCTCTGGTTCCAGATCAAGGTCCGGTCCAGCAGCTCCCTGCGGCAGGTCTGTATCCAGCGCTCGACGAGCGAGTTCGGAGGTTGCGTCCGAGCTGGACGACCCACTCCGCGGTGGGGTGTGCCGTGGCGCCGAGGACCCTGATACGACGGGTGGTGTGCTCGATGATGGCGAAGACGTACAGGCGCGCCCCTGTCAGCATGCGGACTTCGAAAAGATCGCAGGCGATCTCCCAGACGGTTGAGGCGGCGGCCTTGATCCTCAGTGCCGCGAGTTCGCCGTGGATCCGGCGATACCCCCACGAGGCATTCTCCCTGGCCAGGCGCAGGACCAGGGCGCGGATCGACCGTAGGGTGCGCGCGCGTCCGCGTCGCCTGGGTACGCAGGCCGCGGCATGGCGCCGTCCGAGCAGCTCACGATGCCAGCGCAACACCGTCTCGGGGCGGACCAGCAGCACAAGGTGCCGCAGTCTGTCTTCGGGCAGGTGGTGGAGCAGGCCGGCGAGGATGGCACGGTCGCTGTCGGTGAAGCTCGGCTTGCCGACCTGACGCTGCAGGACCAGCAGTTGGTGCCGGAGGACGAGGATCTCGATGTTCTTTTCTCTGTCGCTCATCGGCAGGAGGCGTAGGAACGCCAGGGCGTTGGTCGTGGCGAGGTAGGCCAGGCGCAGCGGCACGACAGATCATGAGGCTCTGACCGGGGAGTATGCCCTGTTCAGAGCCCTGGGTCGTACTGCGGCACTGTCCTCTTCTCCCCGGGAATTCCCGCGCGCTAGGAGGTGCGCTGGGCATGGAGACGGTCCAGCAGTTCCGCGGCGTTGGTCATGTGGTCGCCCACGGCCTTGATCACCGCTGCGACGTCCGCTGACTCGATCGCGCCGACGATGTCGGCGTGCTCGTCGACGGCCTCTTGCGGCATCGAGTAGTGTCCCTCGAGCCGGGCCAGACACATCCGCGTTTCGACCAGTAGTGTCCTGCTGGTGCGCTCGAGGCGCTGGTTGCGCAGGCAGGCCACCAGCATCTCGTGGAACCGCATGTCCGCCGCTGTCAGCTCGGCTGGGTCGTCCGCCGTGACCGCGGCCGTCATGGCGCGGTGCTGCTCGCGAAGACTTGCCAGCACCACCGGATCCTGGGTCTCAGCCAGCCGCAACGCGGCCGAAGTCTCGATCGCGCGTCGCGCGTCGTAGATGTCGGCGAGATCCTCCGGCGAGAACGTCGTGACGAAAACACCGCGGTGCGGGATGGCCGTGACCAGTCCCTCCTGCACCAGCCGCTGCAGCGCCTCGCGCACCGTGGGCCGTGAGGCGCCGAACGAGGCGACAAGATCCGGCTCGACGAGTTGCTCCCCTTCGGTGATCTCACCATCGGCCAGTGCCTGCCGTAGTCGTGCGGCGATCATGTCCGGCCGCGACGGCACCGCCATGGGGTGCGCCGCAAGCGTCGCGCGGCCCCTCCTCGCACCAGCCATCCTGCACGGACCTCCTCGGCCTCCATCGACATGCCACCGCTTGCGGTGCCTGAGGGCGGCTGAAGCGGCTCATCCCCCTGGCGACGCATGCGGGGCTGTATCCGAGAATACAAGCAGCCAGATCGTTTGACGATCTGACGTTCTCTGGTAGCTTTCGCAGCAGTGGATGGAGGCATGGCCCAAAAGGCCCCTTCGTTCAGTGTGGAAATGGCGTCTTCCTCTCACCCCCGACGCCCAGGACGAACAACGTGAGGCCTATGCCCGAGGCGGTGATGCCGCCCCGGGGCTTCTCAGAGGCCGTATTCCGGAGCGTGTGCAGGCCCCGCCGTGCGAGGGCCCGGGTGCCGCACTGATTCCTCTCGCGTCGATGCGCGACTGTTCCCCGCACTCCGCCGCGCCACCGTGCGTGCGTGACGGAAGGGGCCGATTCAGGCGTCCGCTATGAGGCGGGCCGTGAAGGAGTTGACGTCTATGAATCCAGCACCACCAGGCGTGACGAGGGAACTTGTCCGGCGCACCACGATGCGCAAGACGATGTGGCGCATCCTGCCGTTCCTGCTCTTCGCCTACCTTGTCTGCTACCTCGACCGCGTCAACATCAGCTTCGCCTCACTGGAGATGAACGCCGACGTCGGCATTTCCGACAGCGCCTACGGGATCGGGGCAGGGGTCTTCTTCGTCGCGTACTTCATCTTCGAGGTGCCCAGCAACATAGCTCTGACCAAGTTCGGGCCCCGGCTGTGGATCGCGCGGATCATGATCACTTGGGGGATCATCGCCGGCTGCATGTCATTGGTGCAGGGGCCCATCAGCTTCTACGTTCTGCGCTTCCTCATGGGGGTCGCCGAGGCGGGCTTCTTCCCGGCGATGATTTTGTATCTGACCCGGTGGTTCCCCCGGGAGAAGCGGGCCCAGGCGACCGCGACCTTCTTCATGGCGGTGCCGCTCGCCGGTCTCATCGGCTCGCCGCTGTCGACCTGGCTGATGACCATGTTGCACGGGGTGGCGGGCCTGCGTGGTTGGCAGGCGATGTTCGTCATCGAGGCCGTTCCCTCCGTGCTCGGCGGGATCGCGTGCCTGTTCTGGCTGGTCGACAAGCCCGCTCAGGCCACGTTCCTCACCGAACCCGAGCGGGCCTGGCTGGTGGCCGAACTCGAATCCGAGACCGGCGAAGTCTCCGCCACCCACCGTCATCAGCATTCGACCATGCGGACGCTCCTGCGACCGGCGGTGCTCTACATGGCCCTGATCTATCTCGGCCTGGAGTTCGGTGAGTACGCGCTCGGGTTCTTCCTGCCGCAGATGGTGCAGTCCTTCAGCGATCAGTTCGGCACCCATCTGTCGCTGATGCAGATCGGTCTGATCAGCGCCATTCCCAGCGCGGTGGGTGTCTGCTGCATGATCTTCTGGGGCCGCCACTCCGATCGCGCGCAGGAACGCACGTGGCACATCGTGATTCCCACCCTCATCGGCGCGGCAGCCATCGCGGCGTCCCCGTTCTTCTCGAACTTCTTCATCGGCATGGTGCTGGTGTCGGTCACCGCCGCGGCCATCTACTCCAGCATCCCGGTGTTCTGGCAGCTCCCGTCCCGCTATCTCGTGGGCACCGCGGCCGCGGTCGGCGTTGCCGTCATCAACTCCGTCGGCAACCTGTCCGGGATCATCGCACCCTCCCTGACCGGCGTCCTCAAGGACGCCACCGGCACCTATTCGGCCGGCTACATCCTCCTCGGCGTGTTCTTGCTATTCGCCGCCGGCGGAACACTCGCGTTGCACCGCGCGACACACAGGGCCCCGTCCAGTGAACCCGTCACTTCGGTGCCGCGGGCCTCGCAGACCGAGGTCTGAACCACCCGGTGTCCACCACTACCCACCGCTACCCACCACCGTTCACCGTCCCGCACCACCGAAAGGACAGATATGCGCAGCAAGGACCAGTTCCAGGGCATCCAGCGCTCGCTCCAGCGTGCCTGGATCAAGGGAGCCGGCTTCACCGATGAGGAGCTGGACCGCCCGCTCATCATGATCGCTAACACCTACCAGGACTTCTCACCTGAGAACGCGCACCTGCGTGGTCTGGCCGCTGCGGTCAAGGCGGGTGTGCGGATGAACGGCGGGACGCCGATCGAGTTCAACACCTTCCATGTCACCGATAGCGAGGCGTTCGCCGCGCACAGCATGCGCTACGTTCTGCCCAGCCGGGACATCGTCGCCGACTCCGTCGAGCTGATGGCCGAAGGCCACGGGGTCGACGCCCTTGTCCTGCTCACCGGTGGCGACAAGCCCACTCCGGGCATGGTCATGGCGGCGGCCCGGCTCAATCTGCCGTCCATCCTGCTCTACTGCGGTCCCACCAAGTATGGCGAGTACCGCGGCAAGCACCTGTTCCTCGAGACCGTCTACGACGGTGTCGGCGAGGCGGTCCGCGGTGCCATCAGCGCGGAAACGCTCAAGAACTGGGAGGACGAGCTGTTCCCTGGCCCCGGCGCAGGCGACACCCTCACCAGCGGCAACACGGCGGGCATCTACACCGAAGCGCTCGGGCTGTCACTACCGGGTACCGGCACGCTCGCCGGCGGGACCAACAAGCAGATCCGCGCGGCCAAGTACACCGGCATGCGCATCGTGGACCTGTTCCGGGAGAACGTCCGGCCCAGCGACATCCTCACCCCGGCCGCGTTCGAGAACGCGCTGCGCGTCGCGCTGTCGGTGTCCGGCTCGACCAACCTCGTTCTGCACTTCATCGCGATGGCCAAGGAAGCCGGTGTCGAACTCGACTTCAGCTTCATCGACAAGATCGGCCGGGAAACCCCCACCCTGGCCAAGCTTGCACCCTCGGGTCCCTGGGGCGTGACCGAGCTGGGTGAGGCCGGCGGTGTGCCGGCCGTCCTCAAGGAGCTCGGCGACCTCATCCACGGCGACACCATCACGGTCTCGGGCAAGACCACCGGCGAGGTCGCCGCCGCGGCCGAGAACACCAACCCCGAGCTGCTCGCCACCCGTGTCGAGCCGAAGGCGCCCGAAGGCGCGATCTACATCCTCAGCGGCAGCCTCGCCCCCGAGGGTGCGGTCGTGAAGGCTTCCGGCGTCACACCGGCGATGTGGGAATTCGAGGGCGTCGCCCGCGTCTTCGAGAACGAGGAAGACGCGATCACCGCCACCTTGGCCGGCGAGATCGAACCCGGCACGGCGATCATCATCCGCAACGAAGGGCCTAAGGGTGGCCCCGGCATGCGCGAGATGCTCGGCGCCACCTCCGCCGTCGTCGGCATGGGCCTGTCGGAGACAGTCGCCCTGATCACCGACGGCCGCTTCTCTGGCGCCTCCCACGGCCCCGCGATCGGCTACGTCGGCCCCGAAGCCGCCAGCGGCGGTCCCATCGGCCTGGTACAGGACGGCGACACCATCACCATCGACCTCCATGCCCGTCGACTCGACCTCGCCGTCGACGAGGCCGAACTCGAACGCCGCCGCACCAGCCGTGTCGCCCCCGCCCCGAACGTCACCCGTGGCTACCTCGCCTTCTACGCCCAGCACGTCGCCCCCGCCAACCAGGGAGCGGTGATGCCTCGCTGACCCCAACCCCCGACCGGACCAACCGCCCGGTGGGCCTGCTCCAACCTCCGGCACAGGCCCGCCAACGTTTCGCCGCGCCGCTGGTGAACGCGCTGGAGCCGAAGTGCAACAACACCGCCTACCGGCCGGTGATGGACGCGATCGACCTGCTCAAGCGGCATCTGGACCGGCCCCTCGCCAAGGAGAGCGCGTTCTTCGACGAGGCCGAGAAGATCCCGCTGGGCGCCTGGGCGCGGGCCGGCCGGGTGCCGCTGGGCGAGCCCCGCAGTACCTTTCCGAAGTACAAGTACACGTCGGCATCGGCCGGCTCCATCTCCCACAGCGGTCGGCCGAACCAGGCCCGCACCTGAACCAGGTGTGCCACGTCCCCGCGGATCGTGCCGTCCGCGAAGTACGTCACTCGACGAGAAGTCCCCAGGAAGAGGTGGAACCCCCCTGGCCACGGGGACAGGACGTCAGCGGGGCTCAGGGAAACTCACGGGATGTCGCACATTTGGCGGGGGTCGCCCTCGGGGGCGCCCTCGGGGCCGCCGCTGTCCATGGCTATGCCGCTGCCCACCCCCACCGGTGCGCTGCGGTCGACGGCCTGAACGACAGCACCCTCCGGGCGCGGGCCACGCGGTACGTTCCCCATGCGGTCGCCAAGGCCGACGTGAACGCCGATACGTCCTCGTCGGCGACGCTATGCCCTCAGACGCCGGCTTCGACCGCGGCTTGCTTCTTCTTCCGCCTCCGGTAGCTGGCGGCCTTGTGCTTGTTCCCGCACTCGGCCATCCCGCACCATCGTCGGGCGCCGGAGTGAGACAGGTCGACGAAGAGACGCGTGCAGTCCGGGTTGGTGCACTCCTTCATCCGTGCGAAATGGGCCGAGCTCAGCAGGTCCACCGCGTCGCGGGCCACCGCACCGAGTACCTCGTCCACGCCGCCAGTCCGGGTCAGACGACCCGACACCTCGAGCTGATGCTTCGGCAGCGGCAGCCGGGCCGCTTCGTTCACCTCTGCGAGGACTTCACCGACATCGGCATCCGGGTGGTCACTCGGTGGCCAGGAAGTGGCGAGCGTGTAGACCGCCTCACGCAGGCGGCGCAGCCGCTCCAGCGCGCGGGCGTCCGCCGGGCCCGGATCATCCAGGAGCTCCGCCTGGCGAACCCAGCGCCGCAGGTCATCCGGGGAGTTCAGCAGCTCCGTGCGAAGACTCCGCCGCCACAGCTTGGTGCCCGCCAGATCGAGACACAGCCGGCCACTCACAAAGACGAACTCATTCACACGTCCATATTGACAGGTGACGTCTCCCTTGTCGATAGCGGGCTGCGGACGAGGTCACCCGGCAAACAGGCTTGGCCTCTGGTTTCTTCCCCTCCAGGCTGCCCCGTCTTCATCACCCCATTGACAGGTGACAAATAGGGAGGGAGGGTGGTCATCAGAAGTAACTGCACAAGCTGGTGACGTAGAGGTCGTCGATCAATCCTGCTGAGCTGTCGAAAGCCCCTGGAGTTCGGCTCCGTTCCGAATCGGATTTCCCATGTTTGTTCTTTCAGTCCCCAGCGTGACGCACGTGCCACCCTACGTATCCGATGGTCCGGGTCAGCTCCGCAGGGAACCCCGGCAGGTGACGATAACCCTGCCCGCCGAGCCCTGCCGGGTCCCGGAGGCGCGTCGGTTCGTCGGCGTTCAGCTCGACCTGTGGGGCGTGGCCGACGACGACCTGCACTCCGCGGTCCTGGTGGTGAGCGAGCTCGTCGGCAATGCGGCCGTGCACGGAAGAGCCAGCATGTGCGTCTCCCTGCGTCTGGACGCCCGACGGCTGAGTCTCGAAGTCATTGACCGGGGCGCGCCATCCGCCCCCCAACCGTCCGCGGCGGGCCGATCCGACGAGTGCGGAGACGAGCACGGCCGGGGGCTGTCCATCGTCGAGCACCTGACCGAATGGATCGAGTGCCGCGAGACGGCCGACTCCCACACGGTCCGCGTCGGCCTTCGCGTATCGGGCCGGAACTCAGGGTGTCCAGACGAAGATCTCTTGGGCTGAGCCGGGCTTCCGCGACCGCCGGCCCTGGCCGGCGGTCCGCTGCGCACCGTCGTCCGATCGATGGCCCGCGCCGGTGATCGGCTCCTTGTCGGCTGACGGCCGTACGAGGAAGGTCCAAACGTCCGCCCCGGACAGGTCGGCCGCGATGTCGCGCGCGAGGCGGGCGGCTTCCTCGTCGGGTTCGGTCAGCGCCGCGGCGGCGAGCGGTCGTACGAACTCGGG
Organism: Streptomyces sp. MK37H; assembly: GCF_018035285.1. Lineage (NCBI taxonomy): Bacteria > Bacillati > Actinomycetota > Actinomycetes > Kitasatosporales > Streptomycetaceae > Streptomyces > Streptomyces sp. MK37H. The sequence continues at coordinate 45,173 of NZ_JAAAYH010000012.1, forward strand.
CCACGCCGCCATCCTGACGACCCGCAGTGCTGCCGACCGGACCGTTGATTCGGGCGCGAAGAGCGCCGGAATCACGACTTCTCCCACCGCACGGGAATAACGGTCGGGTACTACGGCGGCCAGGCCGTTCAGCGCCCGGACCGTCGCTTCACCGCTTGAGCTCCGCGCCAGGCTGAGGCAATCCGCGACCGAGAAGCAGGGGAAGGCCCGGACGGCGGCGGCCGAGCCACTCTTCGCCAGCGCCACCAACGCCCCACAGTACCCACCCTCCGATGTCGTCGATTGTCGGCACGGACGCGCGCCGGACCCCCGCGAACGAGGCGGCTGTGCCATGCTCGCGGGGGCGGCGTCACGTCGGTCTTCGGATCCGCTGTCCCTATCCGGAGATGTCTTCCAGCACGGTGTGCTTGGTCTCGGGCAGAAGTGCCACGACCACCGACGCGGCGATGAGGAAGAGGCCCGCGCTGACGGTGAAGACGGCAGTGGCTCCGGCCGCGTTCAGGATGATCGGAACGAGCGTCGGGCCCAGTACCGCGCCGAGCCGGCCGGCGGCCGTCGCGGTCCCCATCCCGATGCCCCGGCTGCGGGTGGGGAACAGTTCCGGGGTGTAGGCGTAGAGCGCGGACCACATCCCGAAGAAGAAGAACTGGAGAATCGAGCCCGTCAGGATCAGCTCGGTCCGGTCGCTCGCCTGTCCATAGGCGTAAGCGGCCACTGCCGAGGCAACGGTGTATCCCGCGAGGCAGAACTTCCGTCCGACGCGTTCGACCAGATAAGCCGCGGACAGGAAGCCAGGGATGCCCCACAGGGCCATGAGCAGGACGTATTGAATGCTGTGAATGACGTCGAGGCCGCGTTGGGTGAGGAGGTCGCCGAGCCAGGTTGTCAGTCCGTAGTAGCCGAGGAGAACGCAGAACCAGACGGCCCACAGGGACAGCGTGCGCCGTCGGTATGAGGGGGAGAACAGATCACGGATTCCACCGCGTTCCGGGCCGGACGCGGTGGTGATGACGGAGTCCGCCGGTTCCGGCAGGGGCTTGCCGGTGGTGGCTTCGACAGCCCTCTCGATCTCCGTGATGATCTGCTCCGCTTCGGCGTACCGGCCGTGAGTGGCCAGCCAGCGGGGCGACTCGGGGATGAACCGCCGGATCACCAGGGCCCAAAGGGCCAGGCATGCCTCGATGACGAACATCGCGCGCCAGCCGAGTGGCTCAACGATGAAGTAGGCCAGCGTGCCCGCCAGGACGAAGCCGACCGGCCATGCGCCTTCCAGAATCGCCGCGCCGCGTCCGCGCCGTTCGGCGGGCAGGAACTCGGCCATCAGCGCCGCGGCAACGGGGAATTCGGCCCCCATGCCCAGGCCCAGCAGGAACCGGAATGCCAACAGGCTGGAGAAGTCCCAGGACAGAGCCAGGGCGATGCCGGCGACGCCCCAGACGACGATGCTCCACTGGAAGACTCGTCGGCGGCCCACCCGGTCCGCCAGTGCTCCGGCCACCACCGCTCCGATGAGCATGCCCAGGAAGCTCGTGCTGCCCACGAGGCCGGCCTGCGCGTGGTCGAGTGCGAATTCGGTGCTGATCGGCGACAGCATGAAGGTCAGCGACGCAAGGTCGATGGAATCGAAAAGCCAGGCCGTGGCCACTACCAGAAGCAGCTTTCGCTGATAGCCGGACCATGGCAGTCGCTCGAGTCTGGCCGCGAGCCGGCCGGCGCCGGATCTTTCCGTTGCCGGACGCGGCACTCGGCGGCCGGGCGGGGGAGTGGATGCGGTGTGGGTCATGGGGTTCCTCTGGGGACGACGGGCCTCAAGGCCCGTGAAGAGGCATTCACAATGAGCGTCACCCCTCTATGGGGTGGTGACGGAGGTAAACATGCCGCCGATGTCGACACCTGTCAATGCGGTGACGACATCACTGTCTGAAGGCGACGCCGTTATGGACGGGCCGCGGGGCCTGCGGTGCCACGGCAGCGGCCCCATCGCCACGGGCCGGGCATGCGGCGGCACGGCCCGTGGCACAGGAGGTGTCACCCCAGGACGGCCAGGGCGTCGATCTCCACGAGGCATCCGGTCGGCAGGCCCACGTACACAGTCGTGCGGGACGGGAGGGAGCCCTGCTCGGTGGCGAGGTACTCGGAGTACAGAGTGTTGAACTCCCGGAAGTGGGCGGTGTCGGTGAGATGCACCCGAACCATGATCACGTCTGCCCAGCCGGACCCGGCCTCGGTGAGCACCGCGGTGACATTGTCGAGCGCCTGAAGCACCTGGGTGGCCAGGTTTGGATACTGATCGGCCGAACGGAGATGGGGGGCGCCGGGCGGCAACCCCAGCTGGCCCGCGGTCTGCAGGATGTTGCCCTTTCGGCTGCCGGGTGAGTACGGGCCTGCCGCGCCCGAGCGGGTGGCGGGGACAATGGCCGTCTTCGTGCGTGGATTGCTCACAGAGATTTCCTTCTTCGGTCCGGATCGGGAGACATGTCGTGGGGTGTCCCGGCCCGCTGAGGGGCGCGGACGGCACGGGGCCGATACAGGTGGGTGCTTGCCGCGCCGCGTCCTCAGCGCTCCTGGAGGGGGGCCAGCGCGGTGATGACGCCGTCGAGAATCTCGTCCAACACCTGTGCTGAGGTGGCGAAGTTGAGCCTCAGATATCCGCCGGACTCCGGGCCGAAGGGTTCTCCGCCGTCGAGGAGGACCTTGCCCTCGCGGAGCACGTACTGGACCGGATCCTCCGTGAGCCGCAGCCGACGGACGTCGAGCCAGGCGAGGTAGGTGGCTTCGGGAAGCCAGTGGCGCAGTGCCGGCACCCGGTCGCGCAGTGCGTCGTGGACACGATGGCGGTTGCGGTCCAGGACGGTCAGGAGTTCCTTCTGCCAGGGATCCCCGTGCCGCCAGGCCGCTTGGGTGCCGACGACACCGAGGGTGGAGACGGTCCCGTACAGGTCCGGTGGCTGGGCGTCGCGGGTGGCCAGCAGCCGGTCGGGGCCGTAGTGGGTGACGGTGCAGCGCAGGCCGGCGAGGTTGAACGCCTTGGTCGCGGAGGTGATGGTCACCGTCCGTGCGGCCGCGTCGGGCGACAGGGACGCGAAGGGGATGTGCCGATGGGGGGCATGGCTCAGCTCGGAGTGAATCTCATCGCTGATGACCAGCATGTCGTGCCGTCGGGCGACGGCGGCGATCTCCTCGAGCTCGTCCCGGGTCATGACCCGGCCGGTGGGGTTGTGGGGGTTGACCAGCAGGAGGACCTTGCAGCCGTGGCGGGCCACGCCGTCGGCCAGCGCGGCGAAGTCCATGCGCCAGCCCTGGTCAGTCTGGATCATGGGCACCGGAACGGCGGGCCGTCGCATCGTTTTCAGCGTGGCCAGGAACGGAGGATAGTTCGGCGTCTGGACGGCGACGGCGTCCCCTGGGGAAGTGGCCAGGTGGAGCAGGAGCTGCAGGCACTGTATGAGGTCTGTTTGTTCGCGGACGCGGGACGGAGCGGCCTCCCAGCCGTAACGGGACGTCATGCGCTCGGCGAAGAGCCGACGCAGCGGGCTGCCGTCGGGCCAGTCGGGATAGCCCAGATCTCCGTAGGTGACGGCCTCGTGAAGAGCCTCGGCGACGGCCCGGGGGATGGGGTAGTCCATGTCGGCCACCCAGGAGGGCAGGACCGTTTGATCCACGCGGTGCCACTTCACCCCGGCGCGGTTGCGCAGCCAGTCCCGGTCGAGATCATCGAACCCCGGGATGTGGCGATGGTGGGCGGCCGGGGCTCCCGGGACGGGGGTCGTATGCGTCATCGCACCGCTCCGTTCAGGAGGACGTCCCGGGTGATCTGTACCTGCCCGTGGTGCTGGGCGAGTTCCTCCAGCACATGCAGCTGAACGCCGGCACAGCTCAGCGGACGGTCGGGGCCTTCGAAGGAGGCGGGCGGTACGTTGCGGGGCGCCGCCTGTGCGTCGACTCCCCGCAGATCGTCACGCAGACGGTCGAACAGCGGGTCCACAGCGCTCTTGAGATCAGTGACGGTCCCGACGGCGGTGAACTCCGAGGCCCGGTCCCGGTCCACGGGCCTGCCGGCGATGATGTGCCCGATCCAGTAATCGGCCACGCCCGTGCAGTGATAGGCGACCGCGAACGGGCTGTTCGCCCCGGCCAGCGGGGGCACGGTGTTGGCGAGCTCGTCGCCCAGTTCCTCCAGTGCGCCGATCATGCCGTCGAACGCGCGGCGCAGGAAGTACAGGTACTCGTTCAGTTCCATGGGTTCCTCATGAGAGTGCTGGTCAGGGCCATAACGCGATCAGGCCGTGGCGATGGGGCACGGCCGAGCGAGGACGTGGGTGAACGGGGTGTCCGGGTGACACAGCCGTCGTCGGACGGCTGGTGACGGTCGCAGGCTAATCCGGGGCTGCGTTACCAGTCAATGCGGTGACGCTCACGAGGTTGCGACACCATATGGACCGGTGACCAGGAGCGGGTGTGGGGTATGCGGCGATGTGGCGGTGAGCGAGTTCGTCGAGCTTCAGGGCGCGCCCGGCGAGTCGTGGTCGCGGCCACCACGGTGACTCGCCACTCAAAAGGTGTACCCGGATGATCGGTGCGCGTACGGTGCAAGGCGCCTGACGGCCGTCAGACGAAACGTGCCGTCCGCACCGCCCTCGACGCGAAGGAGAGTCACCGTATGCGCACTGTTCCACTGGCTGCCGTCCTCGGGCTGGCATCGGTCGCCGTACTGACGTCCTTGGTTCCAGCGGGAACGACGTACGCGGCGGAGACCGCCGCCGGACGAGCCCACTGCCCCCGCCTCTCTTCCTCGCTCGCGTGGTACGGCGACAACAGGGAGCGGCTTCAGCGAGTGATCGACGAGCATGGAACATGCGGCAACCCGCAGGTGCGTCACGGCAAGCGGCCGGTCGCCGCCTTCGACTGGGACAACACCGTCACCAAGAACGACATCACCGACCTCGCCATCGCCTGGGCTCTCAAGCACGACAAGATCCTGCGACCGGCCCGGTGGTCCGACACCAGTCCCTGGCTGACCGAGGAAGCCGACCGGACTCTGACCAAGGCATGTGGCACGGACGTGCCCGTCGGTGCCGCACTGCCGACTTCCACCAACACCGCCTGCACGGACGAGATTTTCTCCGTTCGCAGCGAGGCCACCCTGATGAACGGCCACAAGGCATTCGCGGGAGAGTGGAACAGCCGCCGGACTCTTCCCCAATACGCCTGGGTGCCCCAGCTGTTCGCGGGCCACACCGAGGCAGAGGTCACCTCCTATGCGCGGAAGTCCCGGGCCGAGGCGCTGGCCGCACCCATCGGCTCCACACAACGGGTCGGCAGCCACACCCTGCACGCCTACGCTCGCTACAACCCGCAGATCAAGGACCTGATCCGCGTCCTGAAGAAGGCGGGCTTCGACGTGTGGGTGGATTCCGCCGGCAGCACTCCAGTCACCAACGCCTGGGCAGGTGGCGTCGGCATCGACCGCGAACACACCCTCGCCATCCGCAACCTGCTCGACCGTCAGGGGCGGATCACCTACACCCAGGAAGGGTGCGGTGGCGAACCCGAAAGCAAGGGCAAGGTCATGCCGTACATCGAGGGCAAGCGTTGCTGGCTCAACGAGAAGGTGTTCGGTGTCACCGGCCCCGCTGCCTGGAAGCAGCAGCCTCCTGAGAAGCGCCTGGTGATCGGCGCGGGTGATGCCGACACCGATGTGACGATGGTCGGCGACGCCACCGGCGCGGGCCTGGTCCTCAACCGGAACAAGAACGAGATCATGTGCCGGGCCTACGACAACGCGGACGGCACCTGGCTGATCAACCCCATGTTCATCGAGCCGCTGCCGCGCAAGGAAGCCGCCTACCCCTGCTCCACCACCGGATACACCAACCCCGACGGCACGATGGGCCCGGTGCGGCGACAGGACGGCAGTGTTATCCCGGACAAGGAGGACTCGGTCCACGCAGGCTGAGGGGTTGCCACGAGTTCCCTGGGCTCGGCGGTCAGTGCGAAGCAGCGCAAGCCACGCCGACGCTGGGGGAGGTTGTCACGTCAAGCGGCGGCTGCGGGCTCGGGGCTGGTTGGCGTGGGGAATGCGGTTGCTCCGACGTAGCAGACAGCATGAAGGACGGCGGGAAGGCAACGTTTCCCCTCCTGTCATCCATAAATAATCTTATGGGCTGCGGGAGACGTGCGGATGACCCGTGATGGAGGCTGGTGTTGTTCCCGAGGCCGCCGGCGAACCGGCCACGGCGTCGGCGCTGCATGACGACACAACCCCTTCAAGCGAGAAGAGCAGGCATTTCGATGTCGAAGATTCTGATGGTCATCTCCGGTGCGAACAGCCTGAAGATGGCGGACGGCTCGACCCACCCCACCGGTTACTGGGCGGAGGAGGTGGCCGCCTCCCACGAGGTGCTCGCCGCCGACGGCGGGGACATCGACCTGGCCACCCCGGGCGGGGTACGCCCCACGGTGGATGTCCTCAGCCTCGACGAGCGCGGCGGTGTGAGTGAGGAGGACGCGCAGAAGTTCCGAGCCTACCTCGACGGCATCGCCGATCAGTTGGCCACGCCGCTCGCCCTGGCCGACGTGCGGGCGGACGACTACGAGGCGATCTACATCCCCGGCGGCCACGGCCCTATGGCGGACCTCGTCGATGACGACGACCTCGGCCGTCTGCTCAACGAGGCGGTTGGTCAGGGCAAGCTCGTGGTCGCTCTGTGCCACGGAGTCGGCGCGCTGCTGAGCGCGAGCACGCCGGACGGCGGTTTCACTTTCGCCGGTCGCGAGCTGACCGCCTTCTCGGATGAGGAAGAGCGCCAGGGCGGCCTGGGCGACAACGTCCCCTTCTCCGTCGAGGGCCGCCTGCGCGAGCGTGGTGCGCAGGTCACGCCCGGCGCCCCGTGGAGCAGCACGGTCATCCAGGACGCCAACCTGATCACCGGCCAGAACCCGCAGTCCAGCGTGGCCACGGCCCGCAAGGCGCTGGAGGCCCTGGCCGCTCGGTAAGCCACCGCCCCCATGTCCGGGTGCTCAGCGGTGTGCTGTCGCCCGGACCTGCCGTGCCGCCCCCGCCTCGCAGCGCGCGAGCACCGCACGCGCCTGGCCGACGGTCCGCGGGCCGCGGAGTGCGAAAGCCGCTGAACTCCCGCAGGCCCTCCAGCCGCACATCACGCAAGGAACACATGTGACCAGCCCCGTTTCGAACCGTGGTCTCGACCACGTCGCCGTGCACGTCTACGACCTCGATGCCTCGGTGGACTTCTACACCCGTGCCCTGGGTTTCCGCTTCGTTCGCGAATGGAGCGTCCCGGCCGGCGGAGTGCACCGTGCCGCCTTCCTCGACGCCGGTGACGACCGGCTCATCGAACTCTTCGATGCCGCTTCGACCCCGCCGGGCGGCTCGCCGCAAGGGCTCGACCCCGCGCAACGTCATGACGACGGCGAACGCAGCCGCGTGGCCGCTGTGGTGCACTTCGCCGTCCGCACCGATGACGTCGTCGACCTCTTCGACCGGGCGGTCGCCGCCGGCGCGCGTCCGCTGGCGGCCCCGAAGAAGATCACCACCGCTGGGGACGATCCGATGACCTTCCAGGTGGCGTTCGTCTACGGGCCCAACGACGAGGTCATCGAGTTCATCGACCGCGAGACCACGGACGGAGACCGGCAGTGAACCAGACGCCGGCTCGGCGACCGGTCCTGGCCGTGGTCACGTCAACCGGCGAAGCGATCCGTTTCTTCGACGGTCTGAACTACGAGCCGCTCGGCGTCCTCCCGGTAGCCGCCCAGCCCCACGAGATCGCCGTGGACCACACGGCGGAGCTGTTGTACGTCTCGCACACCTACCGCTCCGGCGTCTACACCGACCCTGGAGAGAAGGCACACGAGATCTCGATCGTCGACCCGTTCCTCCGCGAACTGGTCGATGTCATCCCGCTCGCTCCCGAGGAAGCGCCCCACGGCCTCGCCCTCGACGCCGGCCGCGGGCTGCTCTACGTGACCGTCGAGGCCGGCCCCGCCGGCGGGGGAGCGGTCGTCGTGCTCGACACGGCCACGCGCAGGCCGGTTGGCCGCATCGAGGTCGGTGCCCACCGCCCCCACTGGTTCGCCATCACTCCCGACGGACGCAAGGGCTACGCCACCAACAAGGCAGACCCCTTCATCTCCGTCCTCGACCTCGCCCGCGGCGAACTCGCCGCACGCATCCCCGCCCCTTACGGCACCGAAGAGGTCGCCGTCTCCCCGGACGGTGTCCACGCCTACGCCGCGGGCACGGCCCTCCACTACGACGGCGGCCCCGCGGGCCCGCCCCCGGCAACGGTCTTGGTGATCGACACCGACTCCGATGAAGTAATCCACCGCGTGCCGCTGAACGCGCCCGGCTGCCCGGTCCACGTGGCCGCGGACGGCCGCGTCCTGGTCGGTCTCGTGGCCACGGACGCCGCCGGACGGTCCGTGGCCGGGGCGTTGTCCGTCCACGGACCAGGGGGCCTCGAGCACCACTTCGACGCGCCGGTCGGAAAGGTCCCCATCACCATCCGCACCACGCCGGACGGCGCCCGTGCCTTCGTCGCCAACCTGTACTCGGGCACTCTCCACGTGATCGATCTCAATACCGGCACGGTCGAACGGACGCTGGACATCGATCCCGGCGATCAAGGAGCCCACGGCATCGCCTACCTGGCATGAGTCGGAGACCGTGTCAGCTTTGTCCCGCCGACGAAAGGATTCGCACGAGATGGAACGCACCCCCGAGGAGACATTTGATGCTCATGTCCGCGCCTTGAGCTCAGGGGACCTCGACGCCGTCGCCGCCAATTTCGCCCCGGACGCCGTGTTCATCACTCCATCCGGGATCCTGCGTGGCCGCGACGGCGTGAAGCAGGGCATCGGGGCGGTCCTCACCGACCTCCCGAACGCCCAGTGGAACCCCAGGAGCCCGAAGTTCGCGGATGATGTCCTGTTCCTGGAATGGGCCGCCACCGCCGACACCACCCATGTGGACGACGGCGTGGACACCTTCGTCTTCCGCGACGGCCTCATCCACGCCCAGACCGTGCGCTACACCCTGCTCACCAACACCGCCCCCTGACACACCTCCGGCACCGTCCGAGGGGCACACGGTCCGTTCAGCGGGTGGCCGGTGACGTCGGTACGGCCTCGGACGGTGGCCGGCTCGCGCAGTAAGGTGATCAGGAGACCTATGGGTTCTTCGCCATGGGCTCCTCCTCACCTCGCGGGAGGGTGTCTTCCTCCTCTTGGTAACGCTTTCTGAGAAGTGCGGTCCCGTGCCGAACCTTGATCTGTTGTTGACGTTTCTGGAGATTTATCGAACCGGGTCGCTGTCCGCGGCGGCGCAACGTCTCGGTGTGACGCAACCCGCGGTCACCGGACAGCTCGCGCGCCTGGAGCAGCAGATCGGCGAGCCGCTGTTCGTGCGCTCCCGCAAGGGGGTCGCTCCCACCCAGCGGGCAGCCGCTCTGGCTTCCCGCGTCGGCCTTCACGTGGACGAGCTTCGCGGCGCCCTCGACTCCACCGACGTTTCACCCGCGCTGCGGGGCACGGTGCGAGTCGGAGGGGCGGCCGAAGTGATGAGCTTGCGGGTCCTGCCCGCACTGTGTCCACTGACCCGTCGGGGACTGTGCGTCCACGCGACGCTGGGGCTGGCCAACGATCTGTTGTCCCTGCTGGTCTCCGGGCGGCTCGACCTCGTCGTCTCGGCGGTGCGCCCCACCGATGAGGCGCTGCTGGCGGTGCCGCTGATCGACGAGGAATTCGTGCTTGTCGCGCCTCCCGCAGTGGCTCACACCGTGGACCCGGAGCGGCTCGAGGCCGACCCGGCGGAGGCGCTGGCGCATATCCCCGTGATCGGATACGCCGAGGAGCTGCCCATCCTGCGCCGCTATTGGCGCACCGAGTTCGGTCGCCGACCGCCCAACCCCGTCACGATGATCGTGTCCGATCTGCGGGCCGTCCTGGCCGTAGTGGCCGCGGGAGCCGGGATCTCTGTTCTGCCGCGCTACATCGCCGACCCGGCCCTCGCCGCGGGGGACGTCGTGCAACTGCACCAGCCTGAGATAGCGCCACTCAACACGCTTTATCTGGCCACCCGGCGCGGGGCCCCCGCCAATCCAGCCCTCACGGTGTTGCGTGACCACCTCCAGCGTGCCGCACAAGAGTGGAACGAACTGTGATTGTCGCTCGTACCGTCCGGATTTTTCGATCGCTCAAGTGTGGGCATGATCCGGTCAAGCGAGCCGGACGGTAGCCCAACGGCGCCTGGGGTACATCAGTAACCCACTCAAGATGACCGACACAAAGGATGGTGTACCAGTGAGCGAACCTGGCGAAGGAGGAGTCCATGGGGTCCTCTTCGACTTCGCGGGAACACTGTTCGACGACACGGGCGTGCTCACGGCGCCACGGCTGGTGGCGAAGGCGAGCGACCGCGGCATCACGCTTGACGAGCAGGACGCGGCGACGCTGATCCGACGCACATTGGCGTACGTGGATGCGCCGGAGCGCAGCGCGGCGAAGGAAGGATGCGACCTGTCACCCGACGCGCACCGGCGGATCTGGACAGGGCTGATCGCCGACGCTGGACCGTTCGAGCCACCGCTGGTGGAAGCGCTCTACGACTGCCTGACCGACAACGACGCCTGGCTCCCGTATCCCGACACGCTTCCGGTACTCGAGGCGCTCAGTGCCGCCGGCGTGCGCACGGGCGTGCTGAGCAACATCGGCTGGGATATCCGACCGGTCTTCAAGCGCACCGGTGTGCTGGATCAGCTCAACGCGGTGGTGCTGTCCTGCGAGGCCGGGCTGGCGAAGCCGGACCCTGCCATCTTCGGCGTCGCCTGCGAGCGTCTGAGCCTTTCGGCCGGGCGGGTGCTGTTCGTTGGCGACGATCCCGTCAAGGACGGCGCGGCGGCGCGTGCGGGGTTGCCGGTGTACCTGCTGCCGAGCGAGCGTGACGTGCGCGTGCCCCGGGGGCTGTCGGCAATCCTGCACTTGGCCGGCGCGGAGAACGGCCGCGAGGCGGCCGCGCAGTGAGGCGCCTCGGCCCACGGCGCCCACGCCGGATCACATGCGCGGTCGGGCTGATCACATTCCCCGAGGCGACCTTGTATCTGTCGTTTCGTGGCTGACGGAACCGTCGCCGCTGAGGTCCTGCGGGTCGCGGCGGGGGCGAGGGCTGGTGGTTCCGGCCAGTCGGCAGGGGCGATGGGATCCCACTTTGGGGTGACGGCTCTGGGAAGTGAGCGTTCGGCCCAGTCGAGCGGGCCACGGTGACGATCACAGCACCGCATGGGGTGCGCCGGTGAAGGGCATCACCGGTGTCCACCTGTTCACCTTCAGGCCGGTCAAGGGCGGCGTGCTGGCCACCACCGAGGAGTCTTGGGCGGGCCCTCCTGTCGAAGCCGACATCCCCGGCAGTCAGAGCAGCCTCGACGCGGGCCTCAAGGACTGGATGCGACGGCTGAAGGACACCGCCGAGATGCGGTCCGGCTGTCACTGACCACAAAGGAGCGGCCCGGCGCCCCCCGTGAGGGGTGCCGGGCCGAGGTGAGCCGGGGTGGTGCGGGTTACTTCACCGCGCCTGCCATCACGCCTGCCACGAACTGGCGTTGGAAGGCGAAGAAGACTGCCAGTGGGATGAGCATGGAGACGAAGGCGCCGGGGCCGAGGATGTCGATGTTGTTGCCGAACTGGCGGACCTGCTGCTGGAGGGCGACGGTGATCGGGGGGTTGCCGCTGTCGGCGAAGATCAGGGCGACCAGCATGTCGTTCCAGACCCACAGGAACTGGAAGATGCCCAGGGAGGCGATGGCCGGGCCGCCCAGCGGCATCACGACGCGCAGGAAGAGGCGCAGTTCGCCCGCGCCGTCCAGGCGGGCGGCTTCCAGGAGTTCGCGGGGGATCTCGGCGAAGAAGTTGCGGAGGAGGAAGATCGCGAAGGGGAGGCCGAAGGCGGTGTGGAAGAGGACCACGCCGGTGGTGGTCTGGAAGATGCCGATCTCGCCGAAGAGCTTGGCCACCGGGATCAGCGCGACCTGGATGGGGACGACGAGCAGGCCGACCACGATGAGGAACCACACGTCGCGGCCGGGGAAGTCCATCCAGGCGAAGGCGTAGCCGGCCAGGGCGCCGATCACGACGACCAGCAGGGTCGCGGGGATGGTGATGGCGAGGGTGGTCCACAGTGAGTCGGTGATCTGCTGATTGCCCAGCAGGTGGTCATAGCCGCTGAAGGTGAGCTGTCCGGGGTCGGTGAAGACCTTCCACCAGCCGGAGAGGTCCACCTCGGCCGGGTCCCGCAGGGAGGACAGCAGCAGTCCGGCGGTCGGCATCAGCCACAGCAGGCCGATCAGGAGGAGGACGACCCGCATCACCCCGCCGCCGGCGCGGGCGGCGATCCGCGCGACCGGGGACTGCTTCGCCTGCACGACCGTGTCCGCGCTGGTCATCGGCGGCTCTCCCTTCGGATCCGGCGGATGTTGATGAACATGATGGGCAGCACGAGCACCAGCAGCAGTACGGCGATCGCGCTGCCGAGGCCCTGGTTGACGTCGGTGCCGAAGGACGACTGGAACAGCTGGAG